>NZ_PJDK01000007.1:0-112606 GCF_002837615.1 Klebsiella sp. X1-16S-Nf21 | reverse complement strand
CCAGGCGGCAGGTGGAAAGGATCAGGCCGTCCACCCGGCGGTCTAACAGAGATTGCGTGGCGCGCTCTTCCGTTTCTGGATCGTTGCCACAGGTGGCCACTACCGTGAAATACCCATGGCGCGCAGCGGCCTGAGAGACGGCTTCATAGAACATCGCCGTCACGGTATCAGTCAATCTGGGGACCAGTACGCCTATCGTGCCGGTATCGCCCCGGCGCAGACTTGACGCCACATAGTCACGTCGATAACCCAACTGCTTCGCCGCTTCGCGTATTTTTTCAGCGGAAGGGCTGCGGGACGGGGGGAGACGTTCATCCAGCACGCGTGAAACAGTTGAAACACTCACGCCTGCAGCGCGTGCCACATCCTGCATCGTGATCGTTCTTCCATTTTGCTCTGAAGATGACTGATTTCCCATGACCGATTCCCTGTTTAAATTCAGCTGAGATTGTATTCGTAGTTATTTCGCCCACGCAACTGAATTGGCGTGAACGGTAACAGGCAATAATGTGGGAAATAGATCACGTAATGCAGATTGATAAACATTTAAGCCGCTCTTTTTTGTGATGCGAATTGCATTTATTCGCAGAGTACCCTTGATCTTGCGGAGTAAAGGGAAGACATTTCAACTCACTTGCAATCGTTCCTGCAATCGATTTCAAGAAGGGGATTTTATCATCTTTATTGTTGAAATGTGTAAGGAGTTAACATGAAAGCACTTGATTTGCGTGGTATTGTTCCAGCCCCCGTTACCCCTTTTACCCGCGATGGACGCATCGATCATCAAGCGATCAAACGCTTAGGTTCCTGGCTTGGCAGCGTGAAAGGCGTGAAAGGTCTGGTGGTGCTGGGACATGCCGGGGAAGGTACCTTCCTGACTCAGCAGGAGCAGGCCGATGTTATCCGTAGTTTTGTGGACTCGACCGAAGGCCGCGTGCCGGTTATCGCCGGTATTACCGGCGAAGGGACGGAAGTGGCGGCGCTGGAAGCACAGCGTGCCGTCGACGCTGGCGCCTCTGCTGGCCTGCTGTATCCCTCCCATGGCTGGCTGCGTTTTGGCTACCAAAAAGGGGCGCCGCAGGATCGTTATCGCGTGGTATACGAAGAGAGCGGCCTGCCGCTTATTCTGTTTCAGTATCCGGATGTCACGAAAGCCACCTATAACCTCGAAACGATGCTGGATATCTCCGCGCAACCGGGAGTCTTTGCGATGAAAAATGGCGTGCGGAATATGCGCCGCTGGGATACGGAAATTCCGGTGATTCGCCGCGAACGCCCTGATTTACAGATCCTCAGCTGTCATGATGAATATTTGCTGCATACCGCTTTTGATATTGATGGTTTCCTGGTGGGGTATGGCAATATTGCGCCGGAACTCCTGTTAGAGCTGCTGGAGGCCGGAAAAGCGCAGGATTATGTGAAGGCCAAAGCGGTTCACGATCGTCTGCTGCCGGTTACCAAGGCCGTTTATCACCGTGGCTCACATATGGAAGGCACGGTCGCGCTGAAACATGCTCTGGTTGAACGTGGCATCCTGGAACACGCGACCGTTCGTTCACCGTTGTTACCGCTGGAACCCGGCGCGGAAGAAGAGATCAAAGCGGCTATCCGTGAAGCAGGTATTAAAAAAGCGGTTATTTAATTCATTATTTGTATGTTAAACCCGTATTCTTCATGAATACGGGTTGGTTTTACCAGGGACTATCCGGTTTTATTCAATATATAAGGTTGGCCATATAATATTCTGTAAAGATAATATAATGAGGCTGTCATGAATAATTTAGAAAAAACATCTTCCACTGTACCCGCACAAATAGAAAAACTTCCCTTCTCTCAATTAATTCGCCGTATTGGTCCGGGTATTGTTCTTACCGGGGTCGTTGTCGGTCCCGGCGCTATCACCACCGCGTCGATGTTAGGGGCGGACTATGGCTACTCTTTGTTATGGCTGCTGATCCCCATTGCCTTTATGGGGATCACGTTTATGTTGACGACCTATCGTATCTCGATGCTCACCGGAATGCCGTCAATCGAGGCGATACGTCACTATTACGGTAAAGTCGCCTCGGGGTTTGTGGGGGGGGCTACTTTTTTAGCCTGTCTTTTTTTTACCATGGGGAATATCTCGGGTACCGGGGCCGGCATGAACCTGGTTTTCGGCATTGACTGGAAACTCGGTGCGTTAATTATGATTGCGGTGATGATCTATTGCTATTTCTCTAAAGGCGTTTATTCCAAAGTCGAAAAAGGGATCACTATTTGTATTGTGGCAATGATTATCGCTTTTTATATTACCCTGGTAGGGACGGGGGGACCAGACTGGAAAGCCAGTGGCGAAGGGTTAACGCATTGGATGTTTCCTGCGGGGAGTTTAGTCACCGCCCTGGGCTTTATCAGTACCAATGCCTCCCTGACGACCGGGATCTACGGCACTTACCTTGGCAAAGAGAAAAAATGGAAAAAAGATGACCTCTTTAATGGCGTGATGGTGGCGGATACCGTCGCCCATATTATCGGTGTGCTGCTGATCAGCGGGGCGATTATTCTGGTGGGGGCCATCGTCCTTTTTCCGCAAGGGATATCAATCAATACGCCGACGCAGCTGGCCGATTTGTTAACGCCCAGTATGGGACGGGCGGCAAAATACATTATGGGTGTCGCCCTATTGGGGGCGGGTTTCTCATCTCTACTGGGGAATACTCAGCGTGGGGTTGTGCTGCTCAATTCCGGCTTCAATAAATCTACCGCGCTGGAGAGTAAAGCGGTCCAGTGGGGATCCATGGTGGTGCTGGTGGTGGCGGGGTTAATCTGCTTTAGCTTTGGCGGTTCGCCGGTGCAGTTAATTTACTTAGCGAATGTGGCAACGGCGGTATCCACGCCGGTCGCCGGCTTGTTTATTTGCCTGCTGCTGTGGCGAAAGGATATTAATAAAGGATACAAGGCGCCACGGTTATTACAAATATGCATGGCGATCAGCTATCTCTTTTGTTTGTTGCTCACTCTCGTTGCGCTGATAAATACCTTACCTAAGTTTATGTCCTCTCTTTCAACCCTGTTTTGAGGTGGGGTATGACTGATGCTGCGCGATTAAGCGAAGGCTGGAATCAGATGCGTCCCGGCATGGGCGTTGTGCAAGTACGTATAACAGAGGGAAAATAAAATGGAAGAGACTGTTTTACTGGATGTGCAGAGAATACAGACCTCCGAACAGAGCAGCATTATTCTTCACTCTGTCCGGGCGGTGGATTTAGTGAATCACCTGGTACCTGAGTTACACCTCCTCGATAGCCACAGCGAGCCATACAACGTCCAAAAAACAGTGGTTAACTGCCTTTATGCCGGACAGCAGCTTGCCAGAGAACGGCGGGTTGTTTTGCCATTATTGCCAGAGTCGCTCTATTTGCTGGGTGGGATGGTGATTGCTGCCGGGAAGACCATCGAGAAAAAAGAGGTTATTACCCATAATCGTCTGTGCGAAGAGGCCGGGAGGCTGCTGAAAGACGAGGCGGTATGGGAGAGTATCGACATTATAAGAAGTGTTGCTCTGCCTGTTTACCGCCGGCTGGTGAAAGAGCAGCGCACCCACGTCGCCTCTTTATTACAGGCTCTGCTGCATATCCTTGCCTGGCGTAGCGAGAGTGGCTGGGCGCGGGACCAGGCGCAAAGAATACTATGGGCCGGGGGCGTGTTCGGAACGGCAGGCATCGATTCGCTAATCGCTTTCGATCGGGCATTGGCAGAGAAAGAGATGACGTTTCCGTCATTGCGTGAATGGTTAACCGTGACGGCATTTCTGGCCCACTTCCCTGCGGGCCCGGTCTTTTCTGATTAACCACCACACCCCGATAGCGCAATCGGGTTGTTACTGAGGCGGCAGGCACACGCCGATGCCGCCGATGCCGCAATAGCCGTGCGGGTTTTTATACAGATACTGCTGATGATCGTCTTCGGCATAGTAGAAGGGTTTGGCGGTAGCGATCTCGGTAGTGATGTGACGAGTATCGTGCGCGTCGTTCATCGCCGCCTGGAAGCGGGCGAGGCTGGCCTTTGCCGCTGCCGTTTGTTCCGGCGTCAGCGGGTAAATCGCCGAACGGTACTGGGTACCGTGGTCGTTGCCCTGTCGCATGCCCTGCGCCGGATCGTGATTTTCCCAGAACACCTGTAATAACTGCTCATAGCTAATGACCTGCGGATCGTAAACCACGCGCACTGCTTCCGCGTGACCGGTCTGGCCGCTGCACACTTCGCGATAGGTCGGATTTGGCGTATAGCCGCCGGTATAGCCTGCGGCGGTGCTGTAAACCCCCGGCAATTGCCAGAACAGGCGCTCCACTCCCCAGAAGCAGCCCATGGCGAACAGCGCCACTTCCATCCCCGCCGGGACGTTGGTCATCGAGTGGCCGTTAACTGCGTGGAGCGTCGCCACTGGCATGGGGGTATTGCGTCCAGGCAGCGCATCCGCCTGGGCGACAAGATGCGTTTTATCAAATAGACTCACGGTTGGCCTCTCAATACAGAAATCGTCGTTAAGGTTGTAACGAAGCGTGTCTTTTAACACAATAAACACGCGTAATACGTCTAGATTAATACATAAGAATTATTTGGGTTATTGCCACTTTTTCAACCCTGGTTGTTAGGGTTTTGTTAAGCCGTGGAGCGGCGCCAGTGTTTCCTGTAGGGGGAAACAGGGAGATTCAGGAGAAAATGTGCTAAAAATCCGCCAGTTATGTATCACCAGCCTTTTGCTGGTCAGCGGGGTCGCCAGCGCAGCGAATGTGCGTTTGCAGGTTGAGGGATTATCCGGGGAGCTGGAGAGAAACGTTCGCGCCCAGCTTTCCACCATCCAGAGTGATGAGGTCACGCCGGATCGTCGCTTTCGCGCGCGCGTCGATGACGCCATTCGCGAAGGTCTGAAAGCGCTGGGTTATTACGAGCCGACGATTGAATTTGATTTACGTCCGCCGCCGAAAAGGGGGCGTCAGGTGCTGATCGCCAAAGTGACCCCGGGTGAACCGGTGCGCATTGGTGGAACCGAGGTCATTCTGCGCGGCGGCGCCCGTACCGATAGCGACTATCTGGCGCTGCTAAAAACGCGTCCGGCCATCGGGACGGTGCTGAACCATGGCGATTATGACGGTTTCAAAAGCTCGTTGACCCGCGTCGCCCTGCGCAAAGGCTACTTTGACAGCGAGTTCAACAAAAGCCAGCTCGGGGTCTCCCTTGACCGCCACCAGGCGTTCTGGGATATCGATTACGACAGCGGCGAGCGCTATCGCTTTGGTCACGTCACCTTCTCCGGATCGCAAATTCGCGATGAATACCTGCAAAACCTCGTGCCGTTTAAAGAGGGCGACTACTACACCTCGCAGGATCTGGCCGAGCTAAACCGCCGCCTGGCGGCGACCGGCTGGTTCAGTTCAGTCGTGGTGGCGCCTGATTTCGCTAAGTCACGGAAAACCAAGGTGCTGCCTCTGCAGGGCGTTGTTTCGCCACGCAAAGAGAACACCGTGGAAACCGGGGTTGGTTTTTCAACCGATGTCGGGCCGCGCGTGAAAGCCACGTGGAAAAAACCGTGGATGAACTCGTATGGCCACAGCCTGACCTCCAGCGTCAGCCTCTCTGCTCCGGAGCAGCAGTTCGACTTTACCTATAAAGTCCCGCTGCTGAAGAGCCCGCTCGAGCAGTACTATCTGATGCAGGGCGGCTTTAAGCGCACCGATCTTAATGACACCCAGGCCGACTCCACCACGCTTGGGGTATCGCGTTTTTGGGAGATGTCGAGCGGCTGGCAGCGGGCGATCAACCTGCGCTGGAGCCTGGACCACTTTACCCAGGCGAACGTCACCAACACCACCATGCTGATTTACCCTGGGGTCTCGGTGAACCGCACTCGCTCTCGCGGCGGTCTGATGCCCACCTGGGGCGATTCACAGCGCTACTCCGTGGACTACTCCAACACCATGTGGGGCTCGGACATCAACTTCATCGTGATGCAGGCCCAGGACGTCTGGATCCGTACCCTCTATGACCGCCACCGCTTTGTGGTGCGCGGCAACCTTGGCTGGATCGAAGCGGACAACTTTGACAAGGTGCCGCCGGATCTGCGCTTTTTCGCCGGGGGCGACCGCAGTATTCGCGGCTATAAATACAAATCTATCTCGCCGAAGGACGATGACGGCAAGCTGATCGGGGCCTCGAAGCTGGCGACCGGCTCGCTGGAGTATCAGTACAACGTCAGTGGTAAATGGTGGGGCGCCGTGTTTGTCGATAGCGGCGAAGCGGTCAGCGATATTCGCGAGAGCGATTTCAAAACCGGCGCCGGGGTGGGCGTGCGCTGGCAGTCGCCGGTGGGGCCGATCAAGCTGGATATCGCCCGGCCGATCGGCGACAAAGAAGAGCATGGTTTACAGTTTTACATCGGTCTGGGGCCTGAATTATGAGTTTATGGAAGAAAATAAGCCTCGGCGTCTTAATCGTGTTGGTGCTCCTGCTGGGCACCGTCGGGTTCCTGGTGGGGACGACCACCGGCTTACATCTGGTGTTCAAAGCGGCGGATCGCTGGGTACCGGGGCTGGATATCGGCAAAGTCACCGGTGGCTGGCGTGATTTAACCCTCGATAATGTCCGCTACGAGCAGCCCGGGGTGGCGGTGACCGCCGGTCAGTTTCACCTCAGCGTCCGGTTGCGCTGCCTGTGGGACAGCAGCCTGTGCGTAAACGATATCGCGCTGCGCGATATTTACGTCGCCGTCGATACGAAGAAGATGCCGCCCGCCGCGCCGGTCGAGGAAGAAGACAGCGGGCCGCTGAATCTCTCCACCCCTTATCCGATCACCCTCAGCCGCGTCGCACTGCATAACGTCAACGTCAAAATCGACGATACTGCAGTGTCCGTGCGCGATTTTTCCACCGGCCTGAACTGGCAGGAGAAAAACCTGACCCTGACGCCGACCTCGCTGCAGGGGCTGCTAATCGCCCTGCCGAAGGTGGCGAAAGTGGCGCAGGAGCAGGTGGTCGAGCCGAAAATCGACAACCCGAAGCCGCAGGAAAAACCGCTCGGCGAGACGATGACCGACCTCTTCTCGCAGCCGGTGCTGCCGGCAATGACCGATGTCCATCTGCCGCTGAACCTCAATATTCAGGCGTTCCGCGGAGAACAACTACGCCTGACCGGCGATACCGACATCACCGTGTATAACCTGCTGCTGAAAGTCAGCAGTATCGACGGTCAGATGAAGCTCGACGCCCTCGATATCGACTCCGATCAGGGCAAGGTCAGCGCCTCGGGCCACGCGCAATTGCAGGATAACTGGCCGGTGGACATTACCCTCGCCGGAACGCTGAACGTTGACCCGATGAAAGGGGAGAAGGTGCAGCTGAAGGTGGGCGGCGAAGTGCGTAAAACGCTTAAGGTCGGGGTGGACTTAAGCGGGCCGGTCGCGGCCACGCTGCGCGCGGATGCGCAGCTGGCGGAGGCCGGGCTGCCGCTCAATATGGAGCTGAAGAGTAAGCAGCTCGCCTGGCCATTCAGCGGCGAGAAGCAGTTCCAGGCCGACGACGTCCAGCTGAAGTTTAGCGGCAAAATGACCGACTACGCGCTGGCCTTCTCCACGGCGGTGAAAGGTCAGTCGCTGCCGCCGGCGAAAATCACCCTCAACGCCAAAGGCAATGAGCGGCAGATTAATCTCGACAAGCTGACGGTCAACGCCCTGGAAGGGAAAACCGAGCTGAAGGCGCTGCTCGACTGGCAGCAGGCGATCAGCTGGCGCGGCGAGCTGACCCTCGATGGGATCAACACCGCCAAAGAGGTGCCGGACTGGCCGTCGAAGCTCAACGGCATGATCAAGACCCAGGGCAGCCTGTACGGCGGCAGCTGGCAGATGTCGGTGCCGGAGCTGAAAATTACCGGCAACGTGAAGCAGAACAAAGTGGATGTTTCGGGCTCGCTGCAGGGTAACAGCTATCTGCAGTGGAAAATCCCGGGCCTGCACCTGGCGTTAGGCCCGAACAGCGCCGATATCAAAGGTGAGCTTGGGGTGAAGGATCTTAACCTCGACGCCACTATCGATGCCCCGCATCTGGATAATGCATTGCCGGGGCTTGGCGGAACGGCGAAGGGGCTGGTGAAAGTGCGCGGCACTGTCGATGCGCCGCAGCTTCTGGCCGACATCACCGCCCGGGCGCTGCGCTGGCAGGAACTGACGATCGCCCAGGTCAACGTCAAAGGGGACGTGAAATCCACCGATCAGATTGGCGGTAATCTGGATGTGCGGGTCGATCGCATTAGCCAGCCGGGGGTCAATATCAGTTTGGTGCAGCTCAATGCCAAAGGTACTGAGAAGCAGCATGAGCTGCGGCTGCGCGTGCAGGGCGATCCGGTTTCCGGCCAGCTGACGCTGGCAGGCAGCTTCGATCGTCAGGCCGAACGCTGGAGAGGCTCGCTGAGCGATACCCGCTTCCAGACGCCGGTAGGGCCGGTAGCGCTGACGCGCAGCATTGCGCTGGACTACCGCAACCAGGAGCAGAAAATCAGCATTGGGCCACACTGCTGGACCAACCCGAACGCCGAGCTTTGCGTCCCGCAGACCATCGACGCGGGCGCCAGCGGGCGGGCGCGAGTGAACCTCAACCGCTTCGATCTGGCGATGCTTAAGCCGTTTATGCCGGAGGCGACCCAGGCCAGCGGCGTGTTTACCGGTAATGCCGATGTGAGCTGGGACACCACCAAAGAGGGGCTGCCGCAGGGCAAAGTGACCCTCAGCGGGCGCAACGTCAAGGTGACCCAGGTGGTCAACGACGCGCCGCTGCCGGTGGCATTCGATACGCTGAACCTCAGCGCCGACCTGCATAACAATCGCGCCGAGCTGGGCTGGCTTATCCGCCTGACCAACAATGGTCAACTGGATGGGCAGGTGCAGGTCACCGACCCGCAGGGGCGGCGTAATCTCGGCGGCAACGTCAATATCAGCAACTTCTCGCTGGCGATGATCAACCCGATTTTCGCTCGCGGCGAAAAAGCCGAGGGGAGGCTCAACGCCCGTCTGCGTCTGGGCGGCAACGTGAAAAGCCCGCAGCTGTTCGGCCAGATGCAGCTCAGCGGGGTGGATATCGATGGCAACTTCATGCCGTTTGATATGCAGCCGAGCCAGCTGGCGATGAACTTCAACGGCACGCGCTCGACCCTGCAGGGGACGGTGAACACCCGCCAGGGGCAAATTGCTCTCAGCGGCAACGCCGACTGGACGCAGATCGATAACTGGCGGGCGCAGATTGCAGCGAAGGGCAGCCGGGTGCGGATCACGGTGCCGCCGATGGTGCGTCTCGATGTGTCGCCGGACGTGGTGTTTACCGCCACGCCGAGCCTGTTCAGCCTTGATGGCAAGGTGGATGTGCCCTGGGCGCGGATCGTGGTCAACGAGGTGCCAGAGAGCGCGGTTGGCGTCTCCTCTGATGAAGTGATGCTGGATAAAAACCTCAAGCCGATTAATCAGCAGAGCGCCGGTATCCCGATCAACAGCAACCTGACGATTCACGTCGGCAACAACGTGCGTCTGGAAGCCTTTGGTCTGAAAGCGCGTCTGACCGGTGATTTGAAAGTGGCGCAGGACAAGCAAGGCTTGGGCCTCAACGGGCAGATCAATATTCCGGACGGCCGCTTCCACGCCTATGGTCAGGATCTGATTGTTCGCAAAGGGGAGCTGCTGTTCTCCGGTCCGCCGGATCAGCCGCTGCTGAATATCGAAGCGATTCGTAACCCGGATGCTACCGAAGACGATGTGATCGCCGGCGTTCGCGTCACCGGCTCCGCCGATCAGCCGAAAGCGGAGATCTTCTCTGACCCGGTGATGTCCCAGCAGGAAGCGCTATCTTATCTGCTGCGCGGCCAGGGTTTGAGCAGCGGACAGAGCGATAGCGCCGCGATGACCTCAATGCTTATTGGAATGGGGGTTGCACAAAGTGGTCAGGTTGTGGGTAAAATCGGCGAGACGTTTGGCGTAAGCAATTTGGCGTTGGACACCGAAGGGGTAGGCGACTCTTCCCAGGTGGTGGTCAGCGGCTATGTACTGCCGGGTCTGCAGGTAAAATATGGGGTCGGTATTTTCGACTCCCTGGCGACGCTGACTTTACGTTATCGCCTGATGCCTAGGCTATATGTGGAAGCGGTGTCTGGCATTGACCAGGCGCTCGATTTGCTCTATCAGTTTGAGTTTTAGCAATGCGAATATTTGTTTACGGCAGTTTACGACGCAAACAAGGCAACAGCCACTGGATGACCAACGCCCAGTGGCTGGGCGCTCATAGTGTCAACGATTATCAGCTGTACAGCCTGGGCCACTATCCAGGCGCGGTGCCCGGCGAAGGCACAGTACATGGTGAAGTTTATCGTATTGATGCATCGACGCTGGCCGAACTGGATGCGCTACGCACGAAGGGGGGCGAGTATGCGCGCCACCTCATTCAGACGCCTTACGGCAGCGCATGGATGTATGTGTATCAACGTTCCGTTGAGGGATGCACGTTGATAGCGAACGGCAACTGGTTGGATCGCGACCAGTACTAACCACGACAGCGCCACCTTCGGGTGGCGTTGTTTTTTCTGCTCCATGCCTTACCAGAGTGGCAGACGATCCTTCGCCAGCCACATCGCGGAAGCCAGCGTCGTCAGCGCGAGAAAGAATAATCGTCGTGTTGGAGTACTGAACATTACATGATCTCCTCGAGCGCGGTATGGCGGGCCACTCCCTGCAGGTAGCGCCGCATCACCGAGCGCATCTTCAGCCAGTCAGCCACCCGGTGTGATAATAACCAGGCCGTCGGGCCAATCAGCTCCAGTACCGCCAGGATCCCGCCGAAACTGAGTAATAATAGGGACAGCATGTCCAGTGAATCCTGAACCTGCCACCAGACGCTCCGGCCTGACTGAAGGGCACTGATGAGTTCAACAGCGAGAAATAGCAGATACATCACCAGCGCGAGGCCGTAAAACAGGTAATAGAGCAGCGCCAGTTGTCGGCGACCTGGATAGAGTGGATGGTTTTTTATATAAGCCGCGCCGTCGCTGGCATTGTATAGCGCGTGGATCGCACGGCTGTCGCGCTCGTACACGGCGACGAGGCGATCGCCAATGGCGATAAACGGTGGCTGACGACGATAGAGAACGGGATGCAGCGCGAAATTGGCGCAGCCTGTCTGCCACCAGAAGGCCAGCGGCGCCGTGTCGCATTGTATCCCAACGCCATGGTATTCCCGCGTTGGGTTCCCCGCGAACCACTTCTTAAAAATGATATTGCTAATTTTTCCCGTCCGGACGGCATAGCGTTCCGGCAGGGCTTGCGTAAAAGGCATTGCCGACTGGCGGACGGCCCGCGCCGTTGCAGGTAGCCGCTGGCAAAAGGAAAAGTCGCGGCGGCGGGCCTGCGCCATCTTCGTCAGCAGATCGCGCATGGCGGGGTGCCGTTTTAGTACCGGGTGGAACAGTCGCTCATAGAGCCCTGTTAACAGTCCGATGAAGGCCAGTATCGCGATAATGCCGCAGCCGAACCTTCCCCATTCTGAGGTGCTCATCACGAGCGGGATAAGAGCGACGATGAGCGTCAGCAGGCTGATAATCAGCAGCGGACGGGCCCAGCGCGTTACCCGTTGACTGGGTTCAAGGAGCGTTTCGCCATCGCTGAGCCAGTGGATCCAGTAACAGCCGTTGTCCAGACGGCGGACGCCAAGGTGCAGAGGCTGATTGATCGTCAGGCGGTCAAAAAGCGCGGGGTCTTTAAAATAGCGTTTATCGGTATAAAAGACATGCTCGCCGGCGATAAGGCGCAGATATCCCTGTTTTTCACAGGCGGCGGTGGTGAAACCGGTATAGTTCAGAGTGAAATAGCGAACGCTTTTCACGGGACACCCTCCATGGTGTTATCGCGGCTATCCGTGCCGCAATCAGGCAGGGGATGACCCTGCCTGAGACAGAATTACTTCTGCTTTGCGCGCTCGAAAGAGGCAACGATTTCAGCTTTCGCCGCTTCCGCGTTGTCCCAACCGTCGACTTTAACCCACTTGCCTTTTTCCAGATCTTTGTAGTGCTCAAAGAAATGAGTGATCTGGGCTTTCAGCAGTTCCGGCAGATCGTTCACATCGTTGATGTGATCGTATTCTTTGCTCAGCTTGGTGTGCGGTACGGCAACCAGTTTCGCATCTTCACCGGATTCGTCGGTCATCTTCAGAACGCCAACCGGACGGCAGCGGATCACGGAGCCCGGCTGCAGCGGGTACGGCGTCGGGACCAGCACGTCAACCGGGTCACCGTCCAGGGACAGGGTGTGGTTGATGTAACCGTAGTTGCACGGATAGAACATTGCTGTGGACATGAAACGGTCAACGAATAGTGCACCGCTCTCTTTGTCGACTTCATATTTGATAGGATCTGCGTTCGCCGGGATTTCGATCACGACGTAGATGTCTTCCGGCAGATCTTTGCCCGCAGGTACGTTGAGTAAGCTCATGTCTGTTTCCTTTAAAATGTATGGCAAACAAGTGCTCGGTATTATAGCCAACTCACATCGAAAGTCTTCGCTTCTTTTTCCCGATATCGCCGCGGAGTGCTCCGAATTTTTCGCGTAATAATGACATGAAAATCCATAAACATAGCCACATCATGAATAAATTTATGTAACCGTTTTCATTGCATGTGATTGATTTATCAAACTGCTTAAAAAAACGTCATAAACCGCAACAGCCGCGCTCCCTGCGAAGCCTTATCGGCTCTCCGCTGGGCAGCGGGGCCATCATTAACATCTCATTTACTTTTTTGAAGTGTGATGTAACGCATTCAGTTACATCACCGATTGTCTATAGTTTGTCCGCAGGTGAGACTTTAACCAACAATAACCCTACGAGGATACCCTTATGTGGAAGCGCTTACTTCTTGTCACAGCAGTTTCCGCAGCTATGTCGTCTATGGCGATAGCTGCCCCGCTAACCGTAGGTTTTTCGCAGGTCGGTTCTGAATCCGGCTGGCGTGCGGCGGAAACCAGCGTCGCGAAAGAGGAGGCCGCCAAGCGCGGTATCACCCTGAAGATCGCTGATGGTCAGCAAAAACAGGAAAACCAGATCAAAGCAGTGCGTTCCTTTATCGCTCAAGGGGTCGACGCGATCTTCATTGCACCGGTGGTGGCCACCGGCTGGGAACCGGTGCTGAAAGAGGCGAAAGAGGCCAAGATCCCGGTCTTCCTTCTCGACCGTTCCATTGATGTTAAAGATAAAGATCTCTACATGACCACCGTGACCGCCAACAACGTGCTGGAAGGCCAACTGATTGGCGACTGGCTGGTGAAAACCGTCGACGGTAAGCCGTGTAACGTCGTTGAACTGCAGGGCACCGTTGGGGCCAGCGTGGCCATCGATCGTAAGAAAGGGTTCGCCGACGCGATTGCCAAAGCGTCGAATATCAAAATTATCCGCTCTCAGTCCGGCGACTTCACCCGCAGCAAAGGGAAAGAGGTGATGGAGAGCTTTATCAAAGCTGAGAATAACGGCAAAAACATCTGCATGGTCTTCGCCCATAACGATGACATGGTAATCGGCGCCATCCAGGCCATTAAAGAGGCGGGTCTGAAGCCGGGCAAAGATATCCTCACGGGCTCCATCGACGGCGTGCCGGATATCTATAAAGCCATGATCGCTGGTGAAGCCAACGCCAGCGTCGAACTGACGCCAAATATGGCCGGTCCGGCGTTTGATGCGCTGGAGAAATACAAAAAAGACGGCACCCTGCCTGAGAAGCTGACCATTACCAAATCGACGCTGTATCTGCCGGATACGGCGAAAGAAGAGTTAGAGAAGAAGAAAAATATGGGTTACTGAGTGGGGATCCCCTCATTCCAACCCTCTCCCCGGTGGGAGAAGGTAAAAAGCAGCGTTCCAGTAACCCCGGGAAGCCCAGCGCGACCCGGGGTAACCTGACATCATTTAAAGGTGACATCGATTATGAGCGCCGAGGCACACCAGGAGATCCTTCGCACCGAAGGACTCAGTAAATTCTTCCCCGGCGTTAAGGCGCTGGATAACGTCAACTTTAGCCTGCGGCGCGGCGAAATCATGGCCCTGTTGGGCGAAAACGGCGCCGGAAAATCGACGCTGATCAAAGCGCTTACCGGCGTTTATCATGCCGATCGCGGCACCATCTGGCTGGAAGGCCAGGCTATTTCGCCCAAAAATACCGCCCATGCCCAGCAGCTGGGGATTGGTACCGTCTACCAGGAAGTGAACCTTCTACCCAATATGTCGGTGGCGGATAACCTGTTCATCGGCCGTGAGCCGCGGCGGTTTGGCCTGCTGCGACGCAAAGAGATGGAGGCACGGGCGACGGCGCTGATGGCCTCCTACGGCTTTTCTCTCGACGTGCGCGAACCGCTGAACCGCTTTTCGGTGGCGATGCAGCAGATCGTCGCTATCTGTCGGGCCATCGACCTGTCGGCCAAAGTGCTGATCCTCGATGAGCCCACCGCCAGCCTCGATACCCAGGAGGTGGAGATGCTGTTCACCCTGATGCGCCAGCTCAGGGATAACGGCGTCAGTCTGATCTTCGTCACCCATTTTCTCGACCAGGTCTATGCGGTCAGCGATCGCATCACCGTGCTGCGCAACGGCAGTTTCGTCGGCTGCCGCGAGACCCGCGAACTGCCGCAGATTGAGCTGGTGAAAATGATGCTGGGTCGCGAACTGGACCACAATGCCCTGCAGCGGGCGGGTCGTACCCTGCTGAGCGATAAGCCTGTGGCGGCGTTTGAAGGCTACGGTAAAAAAGGCACCATCGCCCCGTTCGACCTGCAGGTCCGTCCGGGCGAAATTGTGGGCCTCGCCGGCCTGCTGGGTTCCGGACGCACGGAAACCGCCGAGGTGATCTTCGGTATTAAAACGGCGGACAGCGGGAAGGCGTGGATCAAAGGCAAACCGCAGACCCTGCGCTCTCCGCATCAGGCTTCCTGCCTCGGGATCGGCTTCTGTCCTGAAGATCGCAAAACCGACGGCATTATCGCCGCCGCTTCGGTGCGGGAAAATATCGTCCTCGCCCTGCAGGCGCAGCGCGGCTGGCTGCGGCCGATCCCCCGGCGTGAACAGAACGAGATCGCCGAGCGCTTTATTCGCCAGCTGGGGATCCGTACCCCGAGCGCGGAGCAGCCGATCGAGTTTCTCTCCGGCGGCAATCAGCAGAAGGTACTGCTCTCCCGCTGGTTACTGACCAAACCGCAGTTCCTGATCCTCGATGAGCCGACCCGCGGCATCGACGTCGGCGCCCATGCGGAAATTATTCGCCTGATTGAAACCCTCTGCGCCGATGGTCTGGCGCTGCTGGTTATCTCCTCTGAACTGGAGGAGCTGGTGGGTTACGCCGATCGGGTCATTATCATGCGCGATCGCCGACAGGTGGCGGAGATCCCGCTCGCCGAGCTCTCTGTACCGGCGATCATGAACGCTATTGCGGCATAAGGAGTAACTCATGATGCCTCGATCTCTTTCGCAAACCGGCCCTGAGAAGCGACGCTTCAGCTGGCCGAAGGGCACCCCACAGATCATTGCCTTGCTGCTGGTTCTGCTGGTCGACAGCCTGGTGGCGCCCCATTTTTATCAGGTGGTGCTCCAGGATGGCCGCCTGTTTGGCAGCCCGATCGATATTCTTAACCGCGCCGCGCCGGTGGCGCTGCTGGCCATCGGCATGACGCTGGTGATCGCCACCGGCGGCATCGACCTGTCAGTGGGGGCGGTGATGGCGATTGCCGGCGCGACGGCCGCCTCGATGACCGTCGCCGGGCATAGCCTGGCGGTGGTGGTGCTGGCCTCGCTGGGGGCCGGTGCGCTGGCCGGACTGTGGAACGGTATCCTCGTGGCGATCCTTAAGATCCAACCTTTTGTGGCGACGTTGATCCTGATGGTGGCCGGGCGCGGGGTCGCGCAGTTAATCACCGCCGGACAGATCGTCACCTTTGATTCCCCGGCCCTGGCATGGCTCGGCAGCGGATCGTTTCTGCTGTTCCCGATGCCGGTGATCATCGCCGCCGCCACCCTGCTGCTGTTCTGGCTGTTTACCCGTAAAACGGCGCTGGGCATGTTTATCGAAGCGGTAGGGATCAACATCCGCGCGGCGAAAAACGCCGGCGTGAATACTCGTATCGTGGTGATGCTGGCCTATGTCCTGAGCGGCGTCTGCGCGGCGATTGCCGGGATCATCGTGGCGGCGGACATACGCGGCGCGGATGCTAATAACGCCGGGTTGTGGCTCGAACTGGACGCCATTCTGGCGGTGGTCATCGGCGGCGCCTCGCTGATGGGCGGGCGCTTCAACCTGCTGCTGTCGGTGGTGGGGGCGCTGATTATCCAGGGAATGAATACTGGCATTTTGCTCTCTGGCTTCCCGCCGGAGCTCAACCAGGTGGTGAAAGCGGTGGTGGTGCTGTGCGTACTGATTGTCCAGTCGCCGCGCTTTATCGGTTTACTGAAAGGGGTACGCGGCCATGATAAAACGTAATTTACCGTTGATGATCACCCTGGCGGTGTTTGTACTGGGCTATCTCTACTGCCTGACGCAGTTCCCCGGCTTTGCCTCAACGCGGGTGATCTGCAATATCCTGACGGATAATGCCTTCCTCGGGATCATCGCCGTGGGCATGACCTTTGTGATCCTCTCCGGTGGGATCGATCTGTCGGTGGGGTCGGTGATCGCTTTTACCGGCGTCTTCCTCGCCAAAGCGATTGGCTTTTGGGGAATATCGCCGCTGGTGGCGTTTCCACTGGTGCTGGTGATGGGCTGCGCCTTCGGTGCGTTTATGGGGCTGCTTATCGACGCGCTGAAGATCCCGGCTTTTATCATCACGCTTGCCGGCATGTTCTTCCTGCGCGGCGTCAGCTATCTGGTGTCGGAGGAGTCGATTCCGATTAACCATCCGGTCTACGACACCTTGTCCGGACTGGCATGGACCATCCCCGGCGGCGGTCGTCTCAGCGCCATGGGGCTATTGATGCTGCTGGTGGTGGTGGCCGGTATTTTTGTCGCCCATCGCACCCGCTTTGGCAACCAGGTGTATGCCATCGGCGGCAACGCGACGTCGGCGAATTTAATGGGGATTTCGACTCGCAGCGCCACGATCCGTATCTATATGCTTTCCACCGGGCTGGCGACGCTGGCCGGGATCGTCTTTTCCATTTATACCCAGGCGGGCTATGCGCTGGCGGGCGTCGGCGTGGAGCTGGACGCGATTGCCTCGGTGGTGATCGGCGGCACACTGCTCAGCGGCGGTGTTGGCACCGTGCTGGGAACGCTGTTCGGGGTGGCGATCCAGGGGCTGATTCAGACTTACATCAACTTCGATGGCACCCTCAGCTCATGGTGGACGAAAATTGCGATCGGTATTTTGCTGTTTATCTTTATCGCGCTGCAGCGTGGGCTGACGGTGCTGTGGGAAAATCGGCAGAATGCGGCGGTGACGCGGGTGAGCGGAGCGGGGAGTCGCTGACAGGGAACTCCCTTCCCGCAAGGCGGGAAGGGAGGGCAGGGATCAGGCGTCCGGGAATGCTTTAATGAAGTTCTCGACGTCTTCAACCATGTGGTTGTTACCGACAAAGAAGGAGCGGCGCTGGTGCAGGCTTTCCGGGATAATATCCAGAATACGCTCTTTACCGTCGCTGGCCTTACCGCCCGCCTGTTCGGCGAGGAAGGCCATCGGGTTGCATTCATACAGCAGGCGCAGCTTGCCGTCCGGGTGGCTGGCGGTGCTCGGATACAGGTAGATGCCTCCCTTCAGCAGGTTACGGTGGAAGTCCGCCACCAGCGAGCCGATATAGCGTGAGGTATAAGGACGCTGAGTCTCTTTGTCCTCTTCCTGGCAGTACTTAATGTACTTCTTCACGCCCTGCGGGAATTTGATGTAGTTGCCTTCGTTGATGGAGTAGGTATTGCCCTTCTCCGGGAAGCGCATGCGCTCCTGACACAGACAGAAGACGCCGAGGGACGGGTCGTAGGTGAAGGCGTGGACGCCGCAACCGGTGGTATATACCAGCATCGTCGAAGAGCCGTAGACCACATAGCCCGCGGCCACCTGCCTGTTACCCGGCTGCAGGAAGTCTTCTTCTGTCACCGGCGTGCCGACAGGCGTGACGCGGCGGTAGATAGAGAAGATCGTTCCGACAGAGACGTTAACGTCGATGTTAGAGGAGCCATCCAGAGGGTCCATCAGCACCACGTATTTGGCGTGTTCACACCCTTCGAAGACGACAATTTCATCTTCTTCTTCGGAGGCGATCCCGGCAACAATATCGCGTGCTCGCAGTGCGGCTTTTAATTTTTCATTAGCGAACAGATCGAGTTTTTGCTGAACCTCGCCCTGAACGTTTTCAGCACCGCTGGCACCCAGGATATCGACCAGACCGGCCTTGTTGATATCGCGGTGGATGATCTTGGCGCCCAACTTTATTGCTGACAACAAAGCAGTCAGCTCACCGGTGGCGTGGGAGAACTCGTGCTGCTTTTCAACAATAAACTCACCTAACGTTTTCATAACTCGTTCCCTGCATTTTTATGTTGAGTAAAACGAACGCAACAATCTTAACAAAGAATCAAAAAAGTGCGCACTGGTGAATCGCGCCAGCAAAATACAGATTCGCCTGAAATGCATTTCGCCAGGGCCCGGGATATGGGTAAAATGTGCCCCGGATAAGAGAAGGAAATGACGAATGCGCATTCATATTTTAGGAATCTGTGGCACGTTTATGGGGGGCCTGGCCATGCTGGCGCGCTCCCTCGGTCATGAGGTAACAGGGTCGGATGCTAACGTCTATCCGCCGATGAGCACCCTGCTGGAAAACCAGGGGATTGATTTAATTCAGGGTTATGACCCCAGCCAGCTGGATCCCCGGCCGGATCTGGTGATCATCGGTAATGCCATGACTCGCGGCAACCCGTGCGTTGAAGCGGTGCTGGAAAACAATATTCCGTATATGTCCGGCCCGCAGTGGCTGCACGACTTCGTGCTGCGCGATCGCTGGGTGCTGGCCGTCGCCGGGACCCACGGCAAAACCACCACTGCCGGGATGGCAACCTGGATCCTCGAAGCCTGCGGCTATAAACCGGGCTTCGTGATCGGTGGCGTACCGGGGAACTTTGATGTTTCCGCACGCCTGGGCGACAGCCCGTTCTTTGTGATTGAAGCCGACGAATATGACTGCGCCTTCTTCGACAAGCGCTCCAAGTTTGTTCACTACTGCCCGCGGACGCTGATCCTCAACAACCTTGAGTTCGACCACGCGGACATCTTTGACGACCTGAAGGCGATTCAGAAACAGTTCCACCATCTGGTGCGTATCGTGCCGGGCAAAGGCAAAATTATCCTGCCGGAGAACGACATCAACCTGAAGCAGGTGATGGCCATGGGCTGCTGGAGCGAGCAGGAGCTGGTGGGCGAGCAGGGCCACTGGCAGGCGAAGAAGCTGAACGCCGACGCCTCGCAGTGGGAAGTGCTGCTCGACGGCGAAAAGGTTGGTGAAGTGAAGTGGGCGCTGGTCGGCGAGCATAATATGCATAACGGCCTGATGGCGATTGCCGCGGCGCGTCACGTCGGCGTGCTGCCGGCGGATGCCGCGAACGCGCTGGGCAGCTTTATCAACGCCCGCCGTCGCCTGGAGCTGCGCGGCGAAGCCAACGGCGTCACCGTGTATGACGATTTCGCCCATCATCCGACGGCAATCCTCGCCACGCTGCAGGCGCTACGCGGCAAAGTGGGCGGCACCGCGCGTATTCTCGCCGTGCTGGAGCCGCGCTCTAACACCATGAAAATGGGCGTCTGCAAAGACGATCTGGCGCCGTCTCTCGGTCGCGCTGATGAAGTGTTCCTCCTGCAGCCGCAGCATATTCCTTGGCAGGTGGCGGAAGTGGCGGAAGCCTGCGTCCAGCCGGCCCACTGGAGCGCCGACGTCGATACCCTGGCGGAGATGGTGGTCAAAACCGCCCACCCGGGCGACCATATCCTGGTGATGAGCAACGGCGGCTTCGGCGGCATTCATCAGAAGCTGCTGGATAAGCTGGCGCAAAAAGCGGCCGCGGCAGAATAAGCGCGAACGCCTCCGATCACTGCCCTCCGTGTGAGGGCAGTTTTGTTTTCGCCACCAGGGATTGTGCCATGCTGAACTGCGAAAGATTACGTTCTACCGACTCGCCCCATTTCGCCACGCTGGACGCGCTCTACGCGCGCGCCTTTCCGTGGCACGAGCAGCGGGAAAGCGACGCCAAACTTCAGGCGCTGAGCCACCCGCGCTACGCGCTGGAAGCGTGGTTCGATGAGGGCGTATTTATCGGCCTCAGCGGCTGCTGGCAGTTTGCCGGCTACGGTTATATCGAACATCTGGCGATCGACGATACGCTGCGCTCCCGCGGCTATGGTAAACAGCTGCTGGCGCAGATCCTGACGCGCGCGCCGCTGACCATTCTGGAAATCGATCCGCTAACCACGGCAATCGCTCATAAACGGCTGCGCTTTTATCAGTCGATGGGATTTCATGCCAATGCGTGGGCGCATCATCACCCGAGCTATCATCAGGGCATCGCGGATCATGAGTTGCTGGTGCTGAGCTACCCGCAGCCGATCGATGAGCGACAGTACCAGCAGTTTGCCCGGGATCTCGGGCGCGAGGTGATGGGGCGGGAGTAGTCCGGAACGGGGCGTCGCCCCGCTCCGGGAATTCACTGGTTACAACCTTACTCTTTGGCGATCGGCGTCTCGTTCTCCGCGACTTTATTGTCGCCCTGAATCTGCGCGATTTTCTGCTCAACGGCGGCCACCTGAGCGCTGTCGTGCAGCAGGGTGTAGGTCAGATCAAACTGCGCGCTGGCGCCCGGCTGCAGCTGCTTCACGCGTTTTTGTTCGCGTTCAATGGTGACCGGATAGGCGTAGCTGGTGCCCGGTTCGATACCGGTGACGTAGCCCTGTTTGATGGTGTCGGTGTTTTTCCATAGCGTCAGGACCGGCAGCTGACGGGTATCAAACTGAATGGAGGCCCCTTTATCGCCCGCTTTGTTGACCACCGCGGCCAGGGTCTGGTGATTTTCATCGGCCAGCGGCTGAATATTAAATACCATCTCGTCAAAATCTTTGGTCGGTCCCTGATAGGTCTGCCAGGTTTTTAACCCGCTCTTCGCGTAATCATTGAACGGGCTGATGCTGGACATCGGGGCGAGGAAGCGCGCGCCTTCTTCCAGAATCGGGGTGCCGAAGTTGCTGTGGTAGATAATCTGATAATCATGCGGATAGTCAGCATGGTTGGTTAAGACATCATGCAGGCTGAAGCTGTTGCTGCCCGGCACGTAGCGCAGTTCGGTCAGGGTCTGCAGATCGGCTTTTTTGAAGGTGCTCTCTTTCACCAGGCCGCGGATGCGGATTTCATACGGCGCGCTGTCAGCCACCTCGACTTCTACCCGCGAGGCCGGAGTGTTGCCCGCCTTGCCGTGCAGGGTATAAATCTGCCCGTCCGCGGTCACCGGATGGCCGGTCCATTCATAGCCGCAGCGGACCATCATCTCGTTGAATCCTTCCAGCCAGCCGAGTCCATTGCGGCTTTCCAGGTTGATAAACGCCGGGTTGACGACCTCTTTAACCGGCGAATCCCAGCCCATCCGGCTGCCGAAACCCTCAATACGCAGTAAGTTCATGCCGCGGGTTGGGCTGAGAGTGATGGTCAGGCCGTCTTTACTGTGAATGGTGAGGATTTTGCTGCCTTCCTGCTTACCGCCGTGCAGGACTTTTTGCTCAATGCTGAACACATGGTCTTTCACCTTCAGCTGATCGCTGCTGATCTGCCAGTTTCCTTTATCCATCCCCTCTTCAGCGTTCGTCAGCACCCATGTTTTTGCCGCGGCCGAGCCGGAAACCAGCAGGGCGATCGTCGTCAGAACCAATGTCTTTTTCATTTTTATTCCCTTTTTGCTGAATCGATTGTGTCATTGACGTGTGAAATCTACCGGCATGGGGGTGATTAAAATGTGAAGCGCCTCACCTGGTGAGAAAGTGGCCGTTTTTATGATGTTAAATGAGATTAAAGTCGTATTATTTTGCTAAGTAATGCGTATTTATCACCAGGATATGTGATCTACATTGTTTTTAGCTTTAACGATTCAGCTTGGCAACAAGGCAAAAAACAAACGTATCGTCGTGCGGATGAGGGGACTCATCCGATGCGACGGGAATCCCCCTGCTGGCGCAAGCCTTAGAACTGGGGTGAAGGTAGGCCGGATAAGGCGTTAGCCGCCATCCGGCACAATGACGGGAACGGAGTCTGATGCAGGTTGCCCGGCGGCGCTGCGCTTGCGCGGGCCTACGGTGTTGAGTAACCGTTTGATATACAGGGCTCCGTAGGCCGGATAAGGCGTTAGCCGCCATCCGGCACAACGACGGGAATGGAGTCTGGTACAGGTTGCCCGGCGGCGCTGTGCTTGCGCGGGCCTACGAAACAGAGTAACCGGTTGATATACAGGGATCTGTAGCCCGGATAAGGCGCAGCGCGCCGCCATCCGGGAGACTATTGCGGGCAAAAACAGCGGGACTTAGCCTTCGTTTTCCGCCAGTTCACGCAGATACTGGAAGATCAGGCGCGCCGATTTCGGCGGCTTGTTGCCTTCTTTCTCTTTCTTCGCATTGCGGATCAGCGAACGCAGCTGCTGACGGTCAGCATCTGGCCACAGGTTCAGCACTTCAGCGACAGCGTCATCCCCATCGTCAATCAGTCGGTCGCGGATCTGCTCCAGCTTGTGGAACAGCGCAACCTGCTGGTTGTGACGGTTTTTCAGCTTGTCCAGCGCCTGACGAATCGGATCGACATCGCGGTTGCGCAGCATCTTACCGATAAGCTGCAGCTGGCGGCGGCGACCCTCTTTTTTGATTCGCTGGGCGAGTTCGATGGCGTCGCGCAGGTCAGTATCCAGCGGAATTTTATCCAGCGCGTTTTTCCCCAGGTCAACGAGTTCCGCGCCAAGACGCTTCAGTTCTTCCGCGTCGCGCTTAATTTCACTCTTACTGACCCAGATGATTTCATCATCTTCATCTTCAACGTCATCACCGGGCACGTCGTCGAGCCAGTCTTCGGGCTGCTTTGTCATCTCAGGCTCCTTAAAAAAAGAGGCTAATGTTACCAGTTAAGGCGCGCACTGAAAAACGGTTCTCTGTTAGACTTCAGTTAACTCCTTCTTACATTATGGCATTAGCAATGAAAGTCATCTCTCAAGTTGCACAGCAGCGTAAGACGCTGGAAGAAGCCGTTACCACGGCACTGGAACTGGCGGCAGGTAAATCTGACGGTGCGGAAGTCTCCGTCAGCAAAACGACGGGCATCGGCGTCAGCACCCGCTATGGCGAAGTGGAGAATGTAGAATTCAATAGCGATGGGGCGTTAGGCATTACGGTTTACCATCAGAACCGCAAGGGCAGCGCCTCTTCCACCGATCTTAGCCCGGACGCCATCGCCCGCACCGTGCAGGCGGCGCTGGATATTGCGCGCTACACCTCCCCGGACCCGTTTGCCGGCGTGGCCGATAAAGATCTGCTGGCCTTTGACGCCCCGGATCTGGACCTGTTCCACCCGGCGGAGGTCTCCCCGGACGAAGCCATCGAACTGGCCGCCCGCGCGGAGCAAGCGGCGCTGAAGGCCGATAAACGCATCACCAACACCGAAGGCGGCAGCTTTAACAGCCACTACGGCATCAAAGTGTTCGGTAACAGTCACGGCATGCTGCAAAGTTACTGCTCGACTCGCCATTCGCTCTCCAGCTGCGTCATCGCGGAAGATGATGGCGATATGGAGCGCGACTACGCCTACACCATTGGCCGGGCGATCGAGGATCTGCAGTCCCCGGAATGGGTCGGGGAAGAGTGCGCTCGCCGCACCCTGTCGCGTCTGGCGCCGCGTAAGCTGTCGACCATGAAGGCGCCGGTCATTTTCGCCAACGAAGTGGCGACCGGGCTGTTTGGCCACCTGGTCGGAGCGATTGCCGGTGGTTCGGTATACCGCAAATCCACCTTCCTGCTCGATTCGCTGGGCAAACAAATTTTGCCTGAGTGGCTGACCATCGAAGAACATCCGCACCTGCTGAAAGGGCTGGCCTCCACGCCGTTCGACAGCGAAGGCGTGCGCACCGAGCGTCGTGACATCATCAAAGACGGCGTGCTGACCCAGTGGCTGCTGACCAACTACTCGGCGCGTAAGCTGGGGATGAAAAGCACCGGCCACGCCGGGGGCATCCACAACTGGCGCATTAACGGCCGCGGCCTGAGTTTTGCAAAGATGCTTAAAGAGATGGGCACCGGTCTTGTGGTTACCGAACTGATGGGGCAGGGTGTCAGTGGCGTCACCGGCGACTACTCACGCGGCGCATCCGGCTTCTGGGTAGAAAACGGCGAAATTCAATATCCTGTCAGTGAGATCACCATTGCAGGAAATCTGAAAGAAATGTGGCGTAATATCGTGACCATTGGCGATGATATTGAAACGCGCAGCAACATTCAGTGCGGTTCTGTGCTGCTGCCGGAGATGAAAATCGCCGGGCAATAACACCTGTTTGCTTAAATAATAAAAAGGAAGTGAGCAATGCGTAAAAAACTGTTAGCGATGCTGGCTGTCTCTGCTTTTGCGCTCGGTTCAGCGTCGGCCTTCGCCGACCTGGGCGAAGACATGGACACTCTGGCAGAAAACCTGCAAGTGGTACAGAAGACCTCCGACGCCGGCGAGCTGAAAGCGGTGCTGAATAAGATGCGTACCGCCGCGGTCGATGCCCAGAAAGAGACCCCGCCGAAGCTGGAAGGCAAAGCGGCCGACAGCGCTGAGATGAAAGATTACCGTCATGGTCTGGATATTCTGATCGGCCAGATCGACGGTGCGCTGAAGCTGGCGAACGAAGGCAAGGTGAAAGAGGCGCAGGCCGCCGCGGAGGAGTTTAAAACCACCCGCAACACCTACCATAAGAAGTACCGCTAACCGTTCTTTTCGGGAGGCATCAGCCGATGCCTCCCGCCTGAAAGCCTACCGATATCACATTTTTCCACTCTCTTTTTCCGGCCTTTCCGCTGCCGCGGGCGCCTTGTCCACGCTCATTGTTGTGATACATCTCACGTCATAGCCGTCGTTTTTGCCTTTTCCCTGTGAATATGTGGGGTCGATCACGCCTGCCGTCTCCCTTTCCACTTCGAAGTGGAAAACAACTCGCTACAAACTCCCATCCCCCGGCGCTACCTTGATTTCCAGAGACATCAGCGGGGTATCAGAAGTGAATAACGGAGCGGTAATACACGACGAAGGGGAGCAGGCAGCGCAGACTGAACGGCTGGCTGACAAGATGCTGCAGCAGGTTTACGCCTTGTTAAACCGTCACGGCATCGTCCCTAACGACGTTCAGGAGCAAATGCTGACTTCCCACGTGCGGGCCATGGCCCACCGGTCAATCAGTGGCGAACCGCTGCCGGAAGTGGATGCCAGCCTGTTCGAAGAGATTTCACCAGATTCAATGACGCTGGCCCGCGAAGTGGTCGCGCAGTTCGGCAACCTGCCCGATGAAGAGGCCTGGCTGCTGTCCGTCCATTTCGAAGTCGCAAAAGAAAACCTGTAAGGAGCAAAACATGGAACAAATCACCGTAGTCATTGGCGACCGTCTGGGTAAAGGCCAAAAAGTCGCTGCAGGCGCTGAGAAAGCGGGCGCACGTGCTGTGGTCGTCCCTGGCGTTGCTGCCGATATGAAGCTTGGCGACATGATGAAAGCGGAAAACGCTACCTTCGGCATCTCCTTCTGCGGCAGCGGCGGCGCCGGGGCCATCACCGCCCAGACCAAATACGGCTACAAAGCGAAATATGGCATGCGTTCGGTGGAAGAGGGCGTCACTGCCATCAACGAAGGGTGCAACGTGCTGGGCTTCGGCTTTATGGATAAAGAAGAGCTGGGCGAGCGCCTGGTAGAAGCCTGGAAAAAGAAATACGGCGCATAAGTATGAAAGAGCAATTCACCACCACGGTGAGGGTTGCCGGCAAAGGCGAAAGCAAATCACGGGCCTTCGCCGATGCCCTGAACCATGTGCAGGCTGCGGTGATGAAAACCTCATCGCACATTCTGCTGCGTATTGAGCCACAGGACGTGACGGTTGTTCATGCGCGCGAAGCGGTACGAAAAGAGGCCTTCCTGTTCTTCTTTTTGCGCCGTGAACGACGGACCTACAGCGTGGAGCTGGACGTCACCGTCAACGTGACCGCCATCGATCTCGATAAAGTGGATTTCGTCACGCAAACCTGATTGTTAGCAAAGGGTCTGACTATGTTCCTGATAATTTTAATAAAATCGCTCATCATCGGCGGCCTGGTCGGCGTCGGCGTGGGCGCCGGAGCGGCACGCATGTTTCACGCCCCTACCACCCAGGGGATGGGGGCGTTTCGAACCCTGGGCGAGCTGAATTCCTGCGAAGGCGATCCGGCTTCCCACTTCTCCTTTGGCCTCGGTTTCTTCTTTAACGCCTGGGCCTCTTCCGTGGCAGCAGGCTCCTTCACCCAGGATGTTGACCACCGCATTATCCCCAACTGGGGCGCGGCGGCGCTAATGCTGAAAAATCGTAACGTCGGCGAAACGCTGCACGATCCGAAAAAAATGGCCATCTCCTGCGGCATCATCGGCATGATTGTCGTCGCCTTCCTCAACCTCACCGCCTCGTCCGTACCGGAAGCGCTGCAGGTGACCGCGGTTAAGGTCCTGGTGCCGGCGGCAAACCTGCTGGTGAACACCGTGATGCCGGTGATCTTCTGGCTGGCGGCTATCGATGCCGGTAAGAAATCAGGCTTCTGGGCGACGATTTTCGGCGGCGCCGCGCAGCTGATTATGGGTAACGCCGTACCGGGTCTGGTGCTGGGGATCCTGATCGGTAAAGGCGTCGAAGAGAGCGGCTGGAACCGGGTGACTAAAGTGATGATGGTGGCCATCGTCGCGCTGTTTGTCCTCAGCGGCTTCTTCCGCGGCTTCGACATGAAGATGATCGAATCCTTCCATCTGACCGTGCCGAACTGGCTGGACATGATCCACAACTCACTCAGCGGCAAGTAACGGGAGCCTGATAATGGAACAGAATAAAGGTTTTTGGTATGCCGACTGGTCGTTCCCGATCTTTGTTGGCCTGCTCTCCTCCGGCGTCTTCGCCGGGACGCACATGTACTACCTGTACGGCATCGGCGCCTTTAACGAAGTGGCCTTCGTGGCCATGCTGAAGTCGGGGATTGATACCGGCGTTTACGGCGCGGTGGCGGCGTTTGGCGCCAGCTTCCTGTTCGCCCGCATCATCGAAGGGTCGCTGGTGGGGATCCTCGATATCGGCGGAGCGATACAGACCGGTATCGGTCTTGGCGTACCGGCGCTGCTGCTCGGCGCGGGCTTTGTCTTCCCGGTGGCGAACTTCGCCGCCTCGCTGGTCACCGGCCTGGTCCTTGGTCTGGCAGTGGGTTACATCATCATTCTGGCGCGTAAGTTCACCATTAACCAGAGCGATTCCACTTACGGCGCCGACGTGATGATGGGGGCCGGTAATGCCTCCGGCCGCTTCCTCGGTCCCTTGATTATCCTCAGCGCGATGACCGCCTCGATTCCTATCGGGATTGGCTCGCTGGTTGGCGCACTGCTGTTCTACATCTGGCAGAAACCGATCACCGGCGGCGCCATCCTCGGCGCGATGATCCTCGGCTCCATCTTCCCGGTGGCGATTAGCTAATCGCCCGATGGCGCTGCGCTTATCGGGCCTACACGTCAGCGCGATTGGTAGGCCGGATAAGGCGGTACGCCGCCATCCGGCAACAGATTCACCCTCTTCATCAGGAGATAGCTATGTTTGATTTACTCCTGCGCCGTGCGCGCCTCGTCGACGATACCCTGACTGATATCGCCATCCAGGACGGGAAAATCGCGGCGCTGGGCGAGATTAGCGCGCCCTCCCGCAACACCCTCGATCTGCACGGCAACAGCTACGTCAGCGCCGGCTGGATTGACTCCCACGTTCACTGCTACCCGAATTCGCCGATTTATCACGATGAGCCGGACAGCGTCGGCATCGCCACCGGCGTCACCACCGTGATTGATGCCGGCAGCACCGGCGCCGACGACGTCGATGACTTCTATCAACTGACCCGTAACGCGGCGACGGAAGTTTATGCGTTGCTCAATATCTCCCGCGTCGGGCTGATTGCGCAGAATGAACTGGCGAATATGGCCAATATCGACGCCGCTGCGGTGAAGCAGGCGGTGCAGCGTCATCCTGATTTTATCGTCGGCCTGAAGGCGCGGATGAGCAGCAGCGTCGTCGGCGAAAACGGCATTACGCCGCTGGCGCGCGCCAAGGCCATTCAGCAGGAAAACGGCGATCTGCCGCTGATGGTGCACATCGGCAATAACCCGCCGAACCTCGATGAAATCGCCGATCTGCTGAGCCGCGGCGACATCATTACCCACTGCTATAACGGCAAGCCGAACCGCATTCTGAATCCCGCCGGCGAACTGCGTAGCTCGATTACTCGCGCTCTGCAGCGCGGCGTGCGCCTCGACGTTGGGCACGGCACCGCCAGCTTCAGCTTTGAAGTGGCGCGGCGGGCGATTGCGCTGGGCATTCTGCCGCACACCATCAGCTCCGATATTTACTGCCGTAACCGTATCGATGGCCCGGTGCGCTCGCTGGCGCTGGTGATGTCGAAATTCCTCGCCATCGGCATGACCCTGCCGCAGGTCATTGCCTGCGTGACCGTCAGCGCCGCCGAGGGGCTGCGCCTGTCGCGTAAAGGGCGGCTGGAAGTGGGCTTCGACGCCGATTTAACGCTATTTCGCCTGGAGCACCGGCCCACGCTGCTGGTGGATGCCGAAAAAGAGAGCCTCCAGGCTGACAACATTCTGGTGCCGCTGGCCGCGATCCGCGCGGGCAAAGGCTATCTGACCGAACAAGGGAGCGCGGAACATGCCTTCGATTTTTGAGAAATACCATTTAAAACAGGTGATTAATACTTCGGGCCGCATGACGGCGCTGGGCGTTTCCACGCCGCGCCCGGAAGTGGTGGAAGCCGCGATGGCCGGTATGAACCAGTACTTTGAAATGAAAGACCTGGTGAATAAAACCGGCGAGTACATCGCCAGGTTGCTGGATGTGGAAGGGGCGACCGTTGTCTCCTGCGCGTCGGCGGGGATTGCCCAGTCGGTGGCGGCGGTGCTGGTGAAAGACAGCGACTGGCTGCTGGAGAACCTGCACGTTACGCCGATTGAGAATAACGAAATCGTGTTGCCGAAGGGCCACAACGTCAACTTCGGCGCGCCGGTTGGCACCATGGTGGCGCTGGGCGGCGGTAAGCTGGTGGAAGCGGGCTACGCCAACGAATGTTCCGCCCAACAGCTGGCGGCGGCAATCACCCCGCGCACCGCGGCGATCCTGTACATCAAATCCCACCACTGCGTACAGAAAAGCATGCTCAACGTCGCGCAGGCTGCGGAAGTGGCGCGCCAGCATGGCTTGCCGCTGATTGTCGATGCGGCGGCGGAAGAAGATCTGCAGTGCTACTACCGCATGGGCGCCGACCTGGTGATCTACAGCGGCGCAAAAGCCATTGAAGGGCCGACCAGCGGGCTGGTGATCGGCAAAACGCAGTACGTCGAGTGGGTTAAACGCCAGTCGATGGGGATTGGCCGGGCGATGAAAGTGGGTAAAGAGGGCATTCTCGGCCTGACCTGCGCCATTGAACACTACCTGACGGCGAGCAAAGAGAGCGGCGAGCAGATGGTGGCGAAGATGACGCCGTTTATCGAACAGCTCAACACGCTTAACGGCGTGACCGCCCGGGTGGTGTGGGATAGCGCGGGTCGCGATATCGCCCGCGCCGAAATCAAATTCAACGAAGCGGTGACCGGCGTGAAGACCGGCGATCTGGTTAACGCGCTGAAGCAGGGCGAATACGCCATCTACTTCCGCGGCTATAAAGCGAATGAAGGCATTATCGAAGCCGATGTCCGCAGCGTGAACGCGCAGCAGTTGGCGGTGGTTGCTCGCCGCATCGCGGAAGTGCTGAACAAGGAGAAACAAGCATGAAACTGACCCCAAACTTTTACCGTGATCGCGTGTGCCTGAACGTCCTGGCGGGCAGCAAAGACAACGCCCGCGAAATTTACGACGCGGCGGAAGGTCACGTCCTGGTCGGCGTGCTCTCCAAAAACTATCCGGATGTCGCCAGCGCGGTGGCCGATATGCGTGACTACGCGAAGCTTATTGATAACGCGCTCTCCGTCGGGCTGGGCGCAGGCGATCCAAACCAGTCGGCGATGGTGAGCGAGATTTCTCGCCAGGTGCAGCCGCAGCATGTCAACCAGGTCTTCACCGGCGTGGCTACCAGCCGCGCGCTGCTCGGGCAGAATGAGACCGTGGTGAATGGCCTGGTCTCGCCGACCGGTACGCCGGGAATGGTGAAGATCTCCACCGGCCCGCTGAGCAGCGGCGCGGCGGATGGCATTGTGCCGCTGGAAACCGCCATCGCGCTGCTGAAAGACATGGGCGGCAGCTCCATCAAATACTTCCCGATGGGCGGCCTGAAGCACCGCGCCGAATTCGAAGCCGTCGCCAAAGCCAGCGCTGCGCACGATTTCTGGCTGGAACCGACCGGCGGTATCGATCTGGACAACTACAGCGAGATCCTGAAAATCGCTCTCGATGCCGGGGTGAGCAAAATCATCCCGCATATCTACAGCTCGATTATCGATAAAGCCAGCGGCAACACCCGCCCGGCCGATGTGCGCCAGCTGCTGGAGATGACTAAACAGTTAGTGAAGTAGTGCTATTGCCGCTCATCCTAACTTTCTCCCGGAGGGAGAGGGAACCATCTGGTTTTCTCCCTCTCCCTTTGGGAGAGGGCCGGGGTGAGAGGCAACTTATCCCACCGAACCATCAAGGAGTTGCTATGCCTGTCGCTCGTCATCTGCTTGTCGCTTCACTGTCCCTGTTTGCCGCCGCCGCGGGCGCCGCGCAAACCCACTATGCCTGGGTAGGTACCTATAATCCCAATGGCGAAGGTCTGTACCGCTTTACCGTCGATGCCAACACCGGCGCGCTGCGTGACAGGGCGCTGGTGAGCGCGTTGCCAAACGTCGCGCAGCTGACCGTGTCGCGCGATGGCAAAACGCTGTATGCCGCCAGTGAAGTCGAAAAAGGCGTCGTGCAGGCGTGGCGCATTGAGAAGAATGGCGAGCTGACCGCGCTCAGCCAGGTTGCCTCCGGCGGCGCCGGGCCGGTGTATCTCTCCCTGACGCCGGATGGTAAACATCTGCTGGTGGCCAACTACGTCAGCGGCAGTATCGCCGTGCTACCGGTGAAAGAAGATGGTAGCCTGGGCGAGGCAGTGGACAAGCATCAGGATGAAGGCCCGGCAGGCGCCGAACGCCCGGCGGCGGCCGTCGAGGGCAGCTTCGCCATCAGCGATCACAATGGCCCGCACGCCCATATGATCGCCGCCGATCCCAGCGGGAAATTTGTTTATTCCACCGATCTGGGGCTGGATCGGATCTATCAGTACCGGCTGGATAGCGCCAGCGGCAAGCTGACGCCGAACGATCCGCCGTTCATCGCCGCTTCGTCGCCGGGCGCCGGCCCACGCCACTTCGTCTTTACGCCAAAGGGCGACGGCCTGTGGCTGATCAACGAAGAAGCGTCGACGCTGACTTTCTATCATCTGGATAAGCAAAGCGGCTTGCTGCGCGAAGGCAAAACCGTCTCCGCGCTGCCGAAAGAGTATAAGGGCACCAGCTTTGCCGCCGGTCTGGCGCTGAGCAACGATGGTAAGCAGCTGTATGTCGCCAACCGCCTGCATAACAGCATCGCCCACTTTACGGTGCAGGCCGACGGCCGCCTGAGCCACCAGGAGGATATCTGGACGCGTGGGGATTACCCCCGTACGCTGACCCTGGATAATCAGGGGCAGTGGCTGTACGTCATGAACCAGCGTAGCGATAATATTACCCGCTTCAGCGTGGCGCCGAAGGATGGCAAATTAACCTTTGCCTCCGACTACACGCCGGTTGGTAGCCCATCGCAGATGGTGATATCCGCCCAACCCTGAGCCGTAACCACAAGGAACTGACATGCGATTTCCCAACCAACGCTTAGCGCAACTCTTCACCCTGCTGCGGAATGAAACGCTGCCGCAGGATGAGCTGGCGCAGCGGCTGTCGGTTTCCACCCGTACTGTGCGCGCCGATATTACCGCCCTGAATGCGCTACTGGCGCAGTATGGCGCGCAGTTTATCCTCAACCGCGGCAGCGGTTATCAACTGAAAATTGATAACCCGGCGAGCTTTCAGGCGCTGGAGGAGACGGCGCCGAAGACGCAGCACGTGCCGCGAACCGCCCAGGATCGCATCACGTTTCTGCTGGTGCGCTTCCTGACGTCGGCGTTCTCCATCAAGCTGGAAGATCTGGCGGATGAGTGGTTCGTCAGCCGCGCGACGCTGCAAAATGATATGGTCGAGGTGCGTGAGCGCTTCCAGCGCTATCAGCTTACCCTTGAAACCCGCCCTCGCCACGGCATGAAGCTGTTTGGTAGCGAGGTGTCGATTCGCGCCTGCCTGACCGATCTGCTGTGGGAGCTGGCCCAACAGGGCGGTATCAATCCGTTGATCGGCGCCGAGGCGCTGGAGGCGGAAGTGCCTGCGCTGCTGGAGCCGATGCTGCAGGAGACGCTCACCCGGCACCATATTCGCCTCACTGATGTCGGTGAGCGCTTTATCTGCCTGTACGGCGCAGTGGTGGTGCGCCGCGTCAGCGAAGGCTATCCGCTGGCCGATTTCAGCGCCGAAGATGTGGCGCAAAACGTCCGCGACGCCGCGCGCGATTTGGCGGGAGAGCTGCAGCGGCTGGCCGGAAAACCCTTCTCGCCCGCTGAAGAAGAGTGGCTGTGCGTGCATCTCGCCGCCCGTCAGGTGCAGGACGTCGACCCGGAAACCATCAGCGCCGACGATGACGAAGCGCTGGTCAATTACATTCTGCGCTACATCAACAGCCAGTATAACTACAACCTGCTGGACGACGCCCAGCTGCACGCCGATCTGCTGACCCACATTAAAACCATGATCACCCGCGTGCGCTACCAGATCATGATCCCCAATCCGCTGCTGGATAACATCAAACAGCACTACCCGATGGCCTGGGATATGACCCTCGCCGCGGTCTCCAGCTGGGGGAAATATACTCCGTACACCATCAGCGAAAACGAAATCGGCTTTCTGGTGCTGCATATCGGCGTCGGGCTGGAGCGTCACTACAACATTGGCTACCAGCGTCAACCACAGGTGCTACTGGTCTGCGATACCAGCAATGCGATGGTACGGATGATCGAAGCGATCCTGCAGCGCAAATATCCGCAGCTGGAGATCGCCGCCACGATTTCCCAGCGCGAGTATGAACAGCGGGATGCGATCGAGGCGGATTTTGTTATCTCCACGGTGCGCATCAGCGAAAAAGACAAACCGGTGGTGACCATCGCGCCGTTTCCCACCGACTATCAGCTGGATCAGATTGGCAAGCTGGTGCTGGTGGATCGCACCCGTCCGTGGATGTTGAATAAATACTTCGATGCCGCCCACTTCCGGGTGGTCGATAAGCCGATGGATCAGCAAACGCTGTTCGCTGAGCTGTGCCAGCAGCTGCTGGAGGAAGGCTTTGTTGACGCCGAGTTTCATGCTTCGGTGGTGGAGCGTGAGGCGATTGTCAGCACCATGCTCGGCGATGGCATTGCGCTGCCGCACTCCCTGGGACTGCTGGCCAAAAAGACGGTGGTTTATACGGTTATCGCCCCGCAGGGCATCGCCTGGGGCGACGAAACCGCCCATATCATTTTCCTGCTCGCCATCAGTAAGCGCGAGTACGAAGAGGCGATGGCGATCTACGATATTTTCGTGACTTTCCTGCGCGAGCGCGCCATGAGCCGCCTTGCCACGACCCGCAGCTTCAATGAGTTTAAAACGGTGGCGATGGAGTGCGTCAGCCGGTTTTGAGAGGCTGACGGAGGGGATTAACGCAAATGATGTACCACCTGGTTGCTGCTGCCGCGCCAGATCAGCGCCGGGTCTTTTAAATCCTGCACAAACTTACCGTCGACCAGCACGTTGATCAGGTTCACTACCTGCATCTGCGCCTCATTCAGCTCATCCAGTTTATAGCCGGTCCAGACCCAGATATCTTTGCCGGGGCATTCGGCGCGCACGCGCTGAACCAGCTTGAGGATCTCCGCGACGTTCTGCGGATGCAGCGGATCGCCGCCGGAGAGTGAAATCCCCTGGCGCTTGATGCGGGTATCGTTGAGGTCGGCAATGATGCGGTCGGCCATCTCAGCGGTAAAAGGCATACCGGAGTTCACCCGCCAGGTGCTCTTGTTGTAGCAGCCTGGGCACTCGTGGACGCAGCCGGAAACAAACAGGGTGCAGCGGGTGCCGGGGCCGTTGACGATATCTACCGGGTAGTACTGATGGTAATTCATTTTTCGCTTCTCAATTAACGCCATAGCCGCGTTGGCTGCGCTCGCTCACCCCAGTCATGTACTAAATGTACGCTCCCGGGGATTCCCTCGTTTGCCGCCTTGCTCTGACGCTAATTGCTTTGCGAATACGAAGGAATGCGGCCATTTCCCGGGTCGCGGCGTTCCGCCTTACCCGGGCTACCGGACGGTGCAAAACAGTAGCCCGGATAAGGCGCTGCGCGCCGCTATCCGGGAAAAGCGCATAGCTCTTTAACCGATCTGCCCATTGGCCAGGTGCTTAACGCGGCGCTTCACTTCTTCCTGCTTGCCGGCGTTGAACGGACGCGCGTCCGGACTGCCGAGATAACCGCATACCCGACGAGTAACCGACACGGCATCGTGGTTACCGCATTTCGGGCAGGTAAAGCCCTTGCTGGTGCACTCGAACTCGCCGGTAAAACCACACTCGTAGCATTCATCGATCGGCGTATTAGTCCCGTAGTACGGCACGTGCTCATAGCTGTAATCCCACACGTCTTCCAGCGCCTTCAGGTTGTGCTGGATATTCGGGTACTCGCCGTAGCATATGAAGCCGCCGTTGGCCAGCGGCGGGTACGGCGCTTCGAAATCGATCTTGTCGTACGGGTTGACCTTCTTCTCGACGTCGAGGTGGAAGCTGTTGGTGTAGTAACCTTTATCGGTCACGCCCTCCACTATGCCAAACTCGGCGGTGTCGAGACGGCAGAAGCGGTCGCACAGGTTTTCGCTCGGCGTGCTGTACAGACTAAAGCCGTAGCCGGTTTCTTCCTTCCACACATCGACGGCGTCGCGCAGGCGCTGGACGATGGCCACACCTTTCTCACGCAGCGCCTCGCTGTCGTACATATGCTGATTACCGTACAGCGCATTGATGGTCTCATGGATACCGATGTAACCCAGTGAAATGGACGCGCGGCCGTTTTTGAAAATCTCGGAGACGTCATCGTCGGCTTTCAGCCGCACGCCGCAGGCCCCTTCCATATACAGGATCGGCGCCACGCGGGCCTTCACCCCTTCCAGACGGGCAATACGGGTCATCAGCGCTTTGCGCGCCAGCTGCAGGCGCTCGTCCAGCAGCGCCCAGAAGGCGGCTTCGTCGCCTTTCGCTTCCAGGGCGATACGCGGCAGGTTGAGGCTAATCACGCCGAGGTTATTGCGGCCGTCATGCACCTGCTCGCCATCCTCGTTTTCCCACACCCCGAGGAAGCTGCGGCAGCCCATCGGCGTTTTAAACGACCCGGTCACTTTCACCACCTGATCGTAGTTGAGGATATCCGGGTACATGCGCTTGCTGGCGCACTCCAGCGCCAGCTGCTTGATGTCGTAGTTCGGGTCGCCGAACTTATGGTTCAGACCGTCGCGAATGGCGAACACCAGTTTCGGGAATACCGCGGTTTTGCGATTTTTACCGAGGCCGGCAATGCGGTTACGCAGAATCGACTGCTGGATCAACCGCGATTCCCAACTGGTGCCGAGGCCGAAACCAAAGGTGACAAACGGCGTCTGACCGTTGGCGGTATGCAGCGTGTTGACTTCATACTCCAGCGACTGGAAGGCGTCGTAGCACTCTTTTTCGGTACGGGCGCGGGCATAGCCTTCGGCGTCCGGGATCTGCCACTCTTCGGCGATTTTACGATGCTTTTTGAAGCTTTCGGTGACGAACGGCGCCAGCACTTCATCGATACGGTTGATGGTAGTGCCGCCATAAATATGGCTGGCGACCTGGGCGATGATCTGCGCCGTCACCGCGGTGGCGGTAGAGATAGACTTCGGCGGCTCGATCTCCGCGTTGCCCATCTTAAAGCCCTGAGTCAGCATCCCTTTCAGATCGATCAGCATGCAGTTGAACATCGGGAAGAAGGGCGAGTAATCGAGGTCGTGATAGTGGATCATGCCGCGCTCGTGGGCCATCACCACATCGTGGGGCAGCAGGTGCTGCCGCGCATAGTGCTTGGCGACGATACCGGCCAGCAGGTCCCGCTGGGTCGGGATGACTTTGCTATCCTTGTTGGCATTTTCGTTGAGCAGCGCGGAGTTGGTCTGCTCGACGAGGCCGCGGATCTCCTGATTGAGGCGGCCGCGCTTCTCGCGCTGGCTATCGCGGTCATGGCGATACTCAATGTAGGCGCGCGCCAGCTGCTTATAGGGGCCGGACATCAGCTGGTTTTCTACCGCAGTCTGGATCTCGTTGATGTCGACCTGGGCGCGGCCCTGCATTTGTTGGCTAACGACTTCTGCGACGGTGGCGCAATAGTCTGCGTCATCGACTCCCGCTGCTTTAGCTGCACGTAGAATTGCTTCCTGAATGCGCTCTGATTTGAACGGCACTTTACAGCCATCACGTTTCATCACATGCGGTGTCATGATCACTCCATATATAGAACAGGTTATCCACAGAGGCGGAGGTTATCCCGAAGGCGCTGCACGCTACGGCTCGTGCTGTTTGCCTTCAGATCCGGCCCGTTTTATCCACATCTCATCACCGCCAGACATCGACAAGATATGGTGACATAATAGACGATTAATACAACATGTAGGGCCGGGACGCATTTTAAGTTCTATATGTAGTGATTTGCATCAAAGATGTTTGCGATTTTATTGACCCAGAACAAGGTAAAAAGGTGAGAGTACGGATGATGGGCGCTGGCGATAAATGTAAATTTATCTGGCTGGAAAATAAGCAAAAATGCCTGGCATCCACCTCCGATGCCAGGCATTACGCTCCGGTTTCTGTCGGGCAAGAAGTACCTTACGCCTGCAGCCACCATACGGCTTCGAACGGCCGCAGCGTCAGACCGGTCGGGCGGGGCGTGGTTTCGGCATAGTTGCTGATGATCATCTTCCAGTCGCCCTGGGCTTCCTCTGGCTGCCAGGTCTGCAGGTCGCGGCTCAGGTTGGCGGCCACCACCAGCGTTTGCCCCTGCCACTGACGGCGATAACACCACAGCGACGGATGGTCCGGCAGGAGATCCTGGTAATCGCCCCAGGTCAGCAGTGGCAGGGTTTTGCGCAGCGTAATCAGTTGCTGATAGGCATAAAACACCGAATCGGGGTCCGCCAGCGCCGCCTCGACGTTGATCTCCCGGTAATTATCGCCAAGGCCGATCCACGGCTCACCGTCGCTGAAGCCGCCGTTCTCCCCCGCGTGCCATGGCATCGGCGTGCGGCTGTTGTCGCGCGACTTACTGGCGAGGATTGCCAGCAGTTCGTCCGGGCTTTGCCCCTGCGCTGCGCGTTCGATAAACATATTGTGGCTTTCGACGTCGCGATAGTCGCTGATGTTGCTGAAGTGCGGGTTGGTCATGCCGATCTCTTCGCCCTGATAGATATAGGGCGTGCCCTGCATGCCGTGCAGCACCATCGCCAGCATCTTTGCCGCCGGTACCCGATACTCGCCTTCGTCGCCAAAGCGCGACACGATGCGCGGCTGATCGTGGTTACACCAGAACAGCGCGTTCCACGCCCGATTGTGCATCCCCTGCTGCCAGTGGCGGAACAGCGCTTTCAGCGCCACATAGTCCGGGCGGGCGAGGGTCCATTTTTCACCGCCGGGATAATCGACCTTTAAATGGTGGAAGTTAAAGGTCATCGACAGCTCGCGGCCGTCCAGCGCGGCGTACTGCTGGCAGTGCTCCAGCGAGGTGGAGGACATCTCGCCGACGGTCATCAGGTTACGGGGAGTAAAGACATCGCGGCTCATCTCCTGCAGGAATTCATGCACCCGCGGGCCGTCAGTGTAGAAGCGGCGGCCATCACCCTCCGCATCGCAGGGGAAGGTCTGGTCTTTCGAGATCAGGTTGACGACGTCGAGGCGCAGACCGTCGACGCCGCGATCGGCCCAGAATTCGCAGACCTTTTTCAGCTCGGCGCGTACCGCCGGGTTCTCCCAGTTGAGATCCGCCTGTTCAATGGCGAACAGGTGCAGATAATACTGCCCGCTGTCGGCGTGCCACTGCCAGGCGTTGCCGCCAAATTTGGAGCGCCAGTTGTTCGGCAGCGCGTCCGGTTCGCCGTCGCGCCAGATATAGAACTGCCGGTAGGGACTCTCCTTATTCAGCGACTGACGGAACCATTCATGCTCGGTCGAGGTATGGTTCAGTACCATATCCAGCACGATGCGGATACCACGGGCCTTCGCCTCCGCCACCAGGGCGTCAAAGTCGGCCATCGTGCCGTAGGAGGGATCGATAGCGGTGTAGTTCGCCACATCGTAGCCGTTATCCACCTGCGGTGAGACATAGAACGGCGTCAGCCAGATGGCGTCGACCCCAAGCTTCTGCAGATAGTCGAGGCGGGAAGTGACGCCGCGCAGATCGCCGGTACCGCTGCCGGTGGTATCCTGAAAACTCTTCGGATAGATTTGATAAATAACGCCGTTTTGCCACCAGTGGGGAAGATGATTCATAGTGCTTTCCTGCTGCAACGAGGGGCGCCAAAGGCGCCCCGAAAGAAGAAGTTAGACAATCTGCAAGGTGCCCTGACGGTACTTGCGCTGATACACCACGGTGGTCAGGATAATCGGCACCACCACCGCGATAGCCATCGCCATGGCGTACACCTGCCAGTAGGTTGGCTGGATGGAGAGGATGCCCGGCAGGCCGCCGACGCCGATGCCGTTCGCCAGCACGCCGTTCAGGCCGCACAGCAGGCCGGCGAGGCCGGAGCCGATCATCGCGCACAGCATCGGGAAGCGGTACTTCAGGTTGATACCGTACATCGCCGGTTCGGTAACCCCGAGGTAAGCAGAAATTGCCGCCGGCACCGAGATTTCACGTTCATTCTGTTTACGGCTGGCGATGATGATGCCGACCACCGCCGACGCCTGGGCAATGTTCGACAGCGCAATCAGCGGCCACACCGGGGTGCCGCCCATGCTCTGGATCATCTGCATATCGATAGCGAGGGTGGTCTGGTGGACACCGGTAATCACCAGCGGCGCGTAGAGGAAGCCGAACAGCGCGGCGCCGATTGGCGCGAAGCTGCCGGTTAACAGATGGCGTACCGCGAAGGCCACGCCGTCGCCGATCAGGCGGCCGAACGGACCGATAATGGCGTGCGCGAGGAACACCGCGAGGATCAGCGAGCAGACCGGGACAATGACCAGGTAGAGGTAGTCAGGCACGATGCGCTTGAGGCGCGTCTCGATAAAGCCGAGCGTCAGGCCCGCCAGCAAGGCCGGGATCACCTGCGCCTGGTAGCCGACTTTGGCAATCGTAAACAGGCCGAAGTTCCACACCTCCGGCACCTGCTGGCCGAGGAGATAGGCGTTCATCAGCTGCGGGGAAACCAGGGTGACGCCAAGAACGATCCCGAGGATCGGCGTGCCGCCCATCTTCTTCACCGCTGACCAGCAGATCCCCACCGGCAGATAGAAGAAGATCGCCTCGCCAATCAGCCACAGGAAGTCATAGATGGTTTTCAGCGACGGGTGCATCTGAGCCAGCGTCTGGCCGTTGCTCATGGGTAAGTCGCCGATGACGTTACGGAAACCGAGGATCAGACCGCCACTGATTAGCGCCGGCAGCAGCGGGAAGAAGATCTCGGCAAAGTGCGAGATCAACTGCTCATGCCACTTCATATTTTGCCGCGCGGCCTGCTTGACCTGCTCTTTATTGGCGGAGGTCTGGCCGGTGGTAGCCAGCAGGGCCTTGTAGTAATCGCCCACCTCGGTGCCGATGACCACCTGGAACTGACCGGCGTTAGTGAAGCATCCCTTCACCATGCGCAGCTGTTCAATCTCTTTTGGTTTGGCGATGGCCGGGTCGTTCAGCACAAAGCGCAAACGGGTAATACAGTGGCTGACGGTGGCGATGTTGCCGCGCCCGCCCACCAGTTCGATCAGTTTATCGATGTCCTGCTGGTTTACTTTGCTCATGATGAAGCCTCAAAAACAGAGGGGAGAGATGCCGTTTTTACCTTGAGGGCATCCTAACCGTTTCGTTTGCTTTGCGAAATGGGAACGTTCCCGAAACCCGGCGACGATCACATAAATCGTCCGAACGAGATTAATTCAGGGCGGCAGGAATCACGATCTGGCGGGGTTCGACGCTGCCGGCGATCTGCTCGATCAACTGCCGGGCGGCCCGGCGTCCGGACTCGGCATAGCCGGGATCGACGGTCAAGATTTCCGGGTGGAGAAACTTCATTAGCGGCGTGCTGCCGACGCTGGCGAGCTGCAGCGCAGCGCAGCCCTGCTGCTGGAGGTACTTGCTGGCGCCGAGGGCGAGGGTATCCGTCGCGCAGACCAGGGCGCTGGTTTCGGCCGTCAGCACGCTGGCGACGGTGTCATACCCCTGCTTCATGCCCAAGCCCGGCAGAGCGGCGGTGGGCGTCAGGCGATGCTTTTTACAGAAAGCGAGGTAGGCGAGATGGCGGCGTTCGCCGGTGGTGACGTCGCTGTGCGGGACGCCAAGAAAACTGATGTGGCGATGTCCGCGATCGTAGAGCCGCTGCATCAGCAGCGTGATGGCGCCTTCGTCGTCATAGCACACCGAGGCGAAACCGGGGGCGTCGCGGGCCATCAGCACCAGCGTATCGCGCCAGGGGGCGAGCATCGCCTCATCAATGCCGGTAAATCCGAACAGCACCACGCCGTCAATATTACGCCGGGCGAGCATGCCGAGATGCTCTTCAACCAGTCCCGGGGAGAACTGGCTCTCCATCATAATCGGATCGTAACCCTGTTCATAAAAGGCGGGCAGCATGGTCTGTACGGCAAGGTTTTCCGACAGGGAATCCAGACGGGTGACGATAATCGCCACCACTTTATCGCTCTGGCCGCGCATGGCGCGGGCGGAGCGGGAGGGGGAGAAACCGTGCTGCTGCATCACCGCTTCGACGCGCTCGCGGGTCCGTTCGCTGACCCCGCTCTCGTTGTTAAGGACGCGGGATACCGTCGATTTTCCTACGCCGCTTAAACGCGCGATATCTTTGATGGTCAGCCGGTTCTGCATGCGGAATTCTCGTCAGGGATGGTAGAAGTGAGCCTAATGCTACTCAACCAAACCGCAATGAGCAAAGTCTGGTTTACGTTCGGTTTAGTTGCGCGGGCTTATCATCGCCATAAATGCCACACATGTCTCAACGAGCGCGCTATAATCCGCGCCGTTTATATTCACTTACCGGAGAATTTATGGACCCCGATCCCACTCCTCATCCTCGATGGAGCAACCTTTCTTTCCGGTAAGCCTGTTTAACACTGCTTTACCGGAAAGCGTAAAGCAGTGACGTCCTTGATGTCCCTGCCATAAAAATTACATGCCTGACAGGTAGGCTTTGCTACGCCTGTTGGCAACGCTGCGTTCGCTCGCGCGAGCGCGGAGGGACTGTTTATGTTGAAAAATTATACCCGGCAGCTGTTCGCGCAGCTTAGCCGCCATCTGCCACGCCGTTTGGTCCAGCGCGATCCGCTGCCTGATGCCCGTAACCTGACCAGCGTGCCGATCCCGGACTCGCTCGGCAAGCGCTGCCTGGACGTTGCGGCGATGGATGACCAGGAGATCTGGCGTGCCTTTGACAGCCACCCTGAAGGGCTCAATGAAGGCGAAGTGGCGGCAAAGATCCTCAAACATGGTGACAATCAGATCCCGGCGCAGAAGCCCTCGCCGTGGTGGGTGCATCTGTGGACCTGCTATCGCAACCCGTTCAACCTGCTGCTGACGGTGCTCGGCATCGTCTCCTATTCCACCGAAGATCTGTTCGCCGCGGGCGTTATCGCGCTGATGGTCGGCATCTCGACGCTGCTTAACTTCATCCAGGAAGCGCGCTCGACCAAAGCGGCGGATGCGCTAAAGGCGATGGTCAGCAATACCGCCACGGTACTGCGGGTGGTGAACGAGCAGGGGGAGAGCCGCTGGCTTGAACTGCCTATCGACCAACTGGTGCCAGGAGATATCGTCAAGCTGTCGGCGGGAGATATGATCCCGGCGGACCTGCGCATTATTCAGGCGCGCGACCTGTTTGTCGCTCAGGCCTCGCTGACCGGCGAATCGCTGCCGGTAGAGAAAGTCGCGCGCAGCCGCGACCCGCTGCAGCAGAACCCGCTGGAATGCGACACCCTGTGCTTTATGGGGACCAACGTGGTGAGCGGCTCGGCGCAGGCTATCGTCTACGCCACCGGCGGCAACACCTGGTTTGGCCAGCTGGCCGGGCGCGTCAGCGAGCAGGAAAGCGAGCCGAACGCCTTCCAGAAAGGCATCAGCCGGGTCAGCATGCTGCTGATCCGCTTTATGCTGGTGATGGCCCCGGTGGTGCTATTGATTAATGGCTACACCAAAGGCGACTGGTGGGAAGCGGCGCTGTTTGCACTGTCGGTGGCGGTCGGCTTGACGCCGGAGATGCTGCCGATGATCGTCACCTCGACGCTGGCGCGCGGGGCGGTGAAGCTGTCGAAACAAAAAGTGATCGTCAAACACCTCGACGCCATTCAGAACTTTGGCGCGATGGATATTCTCTGCACCGATAAAACCGGCACCCTGACTCAGGACAAGATCGTGCTGGAGAACCACACCGATGTCTCCGGTAAGTCCAGCGAGAGAGTGCTGCATACCGCCTGGCTCAACAGCCATTACCAGACCGGGCTGAAAAACCTGCTCGATACCGCGGTGCTGGAAGGCGTGGAACTGGATGCCGCTCGCGGTCTCGCGGAGCGCTGGCAGAAGGTGGATGAGATCCCGTTCGACTTCGAACGCCGCCGCATGTCGGTGGTGGTAAAAGAGCAGGGCGACGCGCATCAGCTGATCTGTAAAGGGGCGCTGCAGGAGATCCTTAACGTCTCGACCCAGGTGCGCTACAACGGCGAAATCGTACCGCTGGACGACACCATGCTGCGCCGCATCCGTCGGGTCACCGATACTCTGAACCGTCAGGGACTGCGGGTGGTGGCGGTAGCAACCAAATACCTGCCGGCGCGCGAGGGCGATTACCAGCGCGCCGATGAATCCGACCTGATCCTCGAAGGCTACATCGCCTTCCTCGATCCGCCGAAAGAGACCACCGCCCCGGCGCTGAAGGCGTTGAAGGCCAGCGGCATCACGGTGAAAATCCTCACCGGCGATAGCGAACTGGTGGCGGCCAAGGTGTGCCATGAAGTGGGGCTGGATGCGGGCGAAGTGGTGATTGGCAGCCAGATTGAAGCCATGAGCGACGATGACCTGGCGGCGCTGGCGAAGCGCACCACTTTGTTTGCGCGTCTGGCGCCGCTGCATAAAGAGCGTATCGTGACGCTGCTGAAACGCGAAGGTCACGTGGTGGGCTTTATGGGCGATGGCATCAACGACGCCCCGGCGTTACGCGCGGCGGATATTGGCATCTCGGTTGATGGCGCGGTGGATATCGCCCGCGAGGCGGCGGATATCATTCTGCTGGAAAAAAGCCTGATGGTGCTGGAGGAGGGGGTGATCGAAGGCCGCCGCACCTTCGCCAACATGCTCAAGTACATCAAAATGACCGCCAGCTCCAACTTCGGTAACGTCTTTAGCGTGCTGGTGGCCAGCGCCTTCCTGCCGTTTCTGCCGATGCTGCCGCTGCACCTGTTGATTCAGAACCTGCTGTACGATGTCTCCCAGGTGGCGATCCCGTTTGATAACGTCGATGATGAGCAGATCCGTAAACCGCAGCGCTGGAACCCGACCGATCTCGGGCGCTTTATGGTCTTCTTCGGACCGATCAGCTCGATTTTCGATATCCTCACCTTCGGCCTGATGTGGTGGGTGTTCCACGCCAATACCGTGGAGATGCAGACCCTGTTCCAGTCCGGCTGGTTTATCGAAGGGCTGCTGTCGCAGACGCTGATTGTGCATATGATCCGCACCCGGCGCATTCCGTTCGTTCAGAGCCGCGCCGCGTGGCCGCTGTTCGCCATGACTCTGGTGGTGATGGCCGTGGGCATTGCCCTGCCGTTCTCGCCGCTGGCGGGCTACCTGCAGCTGCAGGCGCTGCCGCTCAGCTACTTCCCGTGGCTGGTGGTGATCCTGGCGGGCTATATGGTGCTGACCCAGACCGTTAAAGGTTTCTACAGCCGTCGCTACGGCTGGCAGTGAAGGGCGCATTTTCGGATGAGCCACGTAAAAAAGGCAGCCACTGGCTGCCTTTTTTTCTGCCAACCAAAGCGATCAGCGACGCACGGCGATGGCTTCGATCTCGATCTTCACGTCTTTCGGCAGACGAGCGACTTCCACACAGGAGCGCGCCGGGAAGGTGGCATTGTGCTCGGTGAAGAACGCTTCGTAGGTGGCGTTAACGGTAGCGAAATCGTTGAGATCTTTGACGAATACGGTGGTCTTGACGATGTCGCCGACGGTGAGGCCAGCGGCTTCAACGATCGCTTTCACGTTGTTCAGCGACTGACGCGCCTGCGCGGACACGTCTTCCGGGACGCTGCCGGTTTTCGGGTCGACCGGGATCTGGCCAGAGGTGATGATCATGCTGCCCAGATCAACGCCCTGAACGTATGGGCCAATCGCTGCTGGTGCATTTTCCGTCGCAATAGTTTTGCTCATGTTATCTCCAGATGAACTGAGTAATGTTACGCAAAATCATTCAGGTTGCCGCCAGAGGGTAAGCGCTGTGCCGCCGGCGCAGACGCCGCCTGAAGGACGAAGCGTAGGGTGGTAGCCATTATAGGGAGGCCTACCACCAATACCAACCGCATTTAGTTGGCCAGCACCACATAATGAGAAAACTCTTTTTCACAGTATTTGCATTTGAGTGCGATGTCATCGGCGCGTTTTTTCACTGCAAAACTGGAAGAAACCGGTTCGGCGTGGCTGATACAGTTGCTGTTCGGGCAGACCAGCACGCTGTCAATGCGATCCGGCAGGCTCGGGCGGGATTTGCCCACCACTTCGTAATCATCAATGCGGTTTACCGTCGCCTGCGGGGCGTACAGCGACAGCTGGTTAACCTGCTCGTCGGTCAGGAAGGTGTTCTCGATTTTAATCAAATCCTTGCGGCCCATCTCGCCGGAGGGCAGGTTCAGGCCGATGGTGATGCGCTGGTCGGTTTCGGTCAGTTTGAACAGGGTGAGCAGCTTAAAGCCGACCTGCGCCGGGATATGGTCGATCACGGTGCCGCGTTTAATGGCTTCTACTTGCAGTTTATTGTCGTGTGTCATCTCTCATTCCCCCTTACAGTGCCAGCTCGCTATTCAGTACCAGTGCCAGTAACGCCTGGCGGGCGAAGATGCCGTTACCGGCCTGCTGGAAGTACCAGGCGTGCGGTGTTTTATCGACATCGGTGGTGATTTCGTCAATGCGCGGCAGCGGGTGCAGCACCTTCATGTTGGCGCGCGCCCCTTCGAGGTCGGCGGCGCGCAGGACGAACTGCGCTTTCACGTTGGCGTATTCCGACGGATCCAGACGCTCTTTCTGCACGCGGGTCATGTACAGAATATCCACTTCCGCCATCACGTCGTCGATGGCGCTATGCAGGCTCCAGGCGATACCTTTTTCATCCAGCATATCGAGGATGTACTGCGGCATGGCCAGCGCGTCCGGGGCGATAAAGTAGAAGCGGTTGCCGCTGAATTTGGCCAGCGCCTGGGTCAGGGAGTGGACGGTACGGCCATACTTCAGATCGCCGACCATCGCCACGTTGAGGTTTTCGAGGCGGCCCTGGGTCTCCTGAATGGTGAACAGGTCGAGCAGGGTTTGGGTCGGGTGCTGGTTAGCGCCGTCGCCAGCGTTCAACACCGGCACGCCGCCGGAGAATTCAGTCGCCAGGCGCGCGGCGCCCTCCTGCGGATGACGCATCACGATGGTGTCAACGTAGGTGCTGATAACGGAGATAGTATCCGCCAGGGTTTCCCCTTTTTTGCCCAGCGAGGTATTGGCGCTGTCAGAAAAGCCGACCACGCTGGCGCCCAGGCGGTGCATCGAGGTTTCAAAAGAGAGACGGGTACGGGTGGAGGCTTCAAAGAAACAGCTGGCGATAACCTTATGCTTCAGCAGCTCGGGTTGCGGATTGGCTTTCAGCTTTGCCGCCGTCGCCAGCACCAGTTCGAGGTCTTCGCGGCTGAGATCGTTTATGGAAATGATATGTTTTTGATATAGCGGGTTAGCCATGCTTATCTCCTGACGCCTGGGCAAAAAAAAAGCCCCTTAAATAAGGGGCTTCGGGAATCCAATGAGCAACGGAAAGAAAAACGCCAGGCCAGCGTCTGCGTTCAGACGCGCTAAGACAGAATGTCGTACGCAATTGGCCATGCTTCCTCCCGGCAAAACGACTGGCATTATACGCAGACCGTTATGACGATCAAGCGATTCATTCACAAACAGGTAATCGTTTGCCTGCAGAAAAGTGCGCCAGCGCAAAGAACGGTGAAACTGTACTGGTATGGCAGTGGCGATGGGGGTATAAAGTCATAAAATGAAATGCTGTTTTATATTCGAGGTAAGTGATGATTATTGGCAATATCCACCATCTGCAGCCATGGCTGCCTGCTGCGCTGCGCGAGGCCATTGAGCACGTCATCGCCCATGTCAGCGAGGCGACGCCGCTGGGTAAACACGATATCGACGGCAATAACCTGTTTTATCTGATTTCCGAAGACACCACCGAGCCGCAGGCCGCGCGCCGCGCGGAATACCATGCCCGCTATCTCGATATTCAGATTGTGCTCCGCGGCATCGAGGGGATGACCTTCAGTACCTTGCCGGCTGGAGAGCCGCAGACCGACTGGCTGGCGGAGAAAGACATCGCTTTTCTGGCCGAAGGCCAGCAGGAGAAAACGGTGATCCTCAACGAAGGGGATTTTGTGGTGTTTTATCCCGGCGAAGTGCATAAACCGCTGTGCGCCGTAGGCGCCCCGGCGAAGGTGCGCAAAGCGGTAGTGAAGATGCTGATGGCGTAAAATGGCGAGCCATATCCCGGATAAGCGCCGTGCTATCCGGGATTTGACCGCCAGCGAGGGGCTACTTGCCCAGCGTCGCCACCATCACCGCTTTGATGGTGTGCATCCGGTTTTCCGCCTGATCGAAAACCACGCTCGCCGCCGACTCAAACACTTCGTCAGTCACTTCCATGCCGCCGTGCAGGCCGTAATCGGCGGCCATCTGTTTGCCCAGCGTGGTCTGGTCGTCATGGAATGCCGGCAGGCAGTGGAGGAACTTGACCTGCGGATTGCCGGTCAGCGCCAGCATCGCGCTGTTAACCTGATAATCGCGGAGCAGGGCGATACGTTCGGCCCATTTTTCCTTCGCCTCGCCCATCGATACCCAGACGTCGGTATAGATAAAATCGGCGCCTTTCACCCCCGCGGCGATATCTTCCGTCAGGGTGATGTTGCCACCCTGCTGTTTGGCCAGTGCCGTACAGGTCTCCACCAGCTGAGACTCCGGCCAGCAGGCCGATGGCGCTACCAGGCGCAGATCCAGACCGGTCAGCGCTGCGGCTTCCAGCATCGAATTGCCCATGTTGTTGCGCGCGTCGCCGGCGTAGACCAGCGTCATCTGGTTAAAGGCTTTGCCCGGCAGGTGCTCTTTCATGGTCAGCAGGTCCGCCAGCAACTGGGTGGGGTGGAACTCGTTGGTGAGGCCGTTCCACACCGGCACGCCGGCGTATTGCGCCAGGGTCTCCACCACCTCCTGGCCGTGGCCGCGATACTGAATGCCATCGTACATCCGCCCGAGCACGCGGGCGGTGTCTTTGATCGACTCTTTATGGCCAATCTGGCTGCCGCTTGGCCCCAGATAGGTCACGCGGGCGCCCTGATCGTATGCGGCAACTTCGAAAGAGCATCGTGTACGGGTTGAGTCTTTTTCGAAGATGAGCGCGATGTTTTTCCCTGCCAGTTTCTGGACTTCGATACCGTTTTTCTTATCGGCTTTGAGCTTTGCCGCCAGCTCGAGCAGGGCGGTGATTTCTGCAGGCGTAAAATCGAGTAACTTTAAAAAATGCTTCTGGTAAAACGCAGACATGGTTCCCTCACCTGGCATAGGCCACTAATTGAATTAAAATTCAATTTATATGTATGAATATTCATTTGCAAGTCTGTGATCGAAATCTTTCACTGAGAAGTGGAGGCAATGACGGCGGTATGTGACAATAGGGACAACTGCCGCACATTATGAGGAACGAGCCATGGCAAACCCGGAACACCTGGAAGAACAGCGTGAAGAGACGCGTCTGATTATCGAAGAGCTGCTGGAGGATGGCAGCGATCCGGACGCACTGTACACGATTGAGCATCACCTCTCTGCAGACGATTTCGAAACGCTGGAGAAAGTGGCGGTGGAAGCGTTCAAGCTGGGCTATGAAGTGACCGAGCCCGAAGAGCTGGAAGTGGAAGAGGGTGACATGGTCATCTGCTGCGATATTCTCAGCGAATGCGCGCTGAACGCAGACCTGATCGATGCCCAGGTGGAACAGCTGATGACGCTGGCAGAAAAATATGACGTCGAGTATGACGGTTGGGGTACCTATTATGAGGACCCGAACGGTGAAGAAGACGGCGACGATGACGAAGATTTTGTCGATGAAGACGACGATGGTGTTCGCCACTAAGCTGCAGATGGATACGGCGGCGCCTGCCGCCGTATAGCAAGGAACTTCCATGGATTACCCGCAGATACTCTCCCCGATTATCAACTTCCTGCACTGCCCGACGCCGCAGGCGTGGATTGATGAAGCCCGCAAGCCGGAAAACCTGCCGCTGCTGCTGACCGACCATATGGTGTGCGAACTGAAAGCGGCGCAGAACGCCATGCTGCTGGTGCGTCGCTACGTCGCGGATAAAGCCGACGCCGACGAGCTGCTGGCCTGCCTGAAGCCGTATGAAGACTTCACCTACCGCTGGGGGCCGGAGCCGGATTTCGTCGCCCTGCATAAGCGGATCAACAAAAGCGCCATGCCGCAGACCGACGACCCGTGGGGCCGCCAGTTGCTGGACAGCATGATTTTGCTGATTAAAGAGGAGTTACATCACTTCTGGCAGGTGCGGGAGATGATGCTGGCGCGCGATATCCCCTACGTCAAAATCACCGCCAGCAACTATGCCCGCGGCATGCGGCGGGAGGTGCGTTCGCACGAGCCGGTGATGCTGATCGATAAGTTGATCTGCGGCGCCTATATCGAGGCCCGCTCCTGCGAACGCTTTGCGGCGCTGGCGCCGTGGCTGGATGACGATCTGCAGAAGTTTTATCTGTCGCTGCTGCGTTCCGAGGCGCGTCACTATCAGGACTATCTGGATCTGGCGCAGAAGATTGCCGGAGACGATATTAGCGAGCGGGTGCGCCAGCTCGGCGAGGCGGAAGCGGCGCTGATCCTCAGGCCGGAGGCCGAGTTCCGCTTTCACAGCGGTGTGCCGGTGGCGGCGTAACCCTCGGTATTCGGGCCCTGCAGCCCCGGTAGCCACTAACACTGGCAGTTTCAGTAGCCCTGGGGAAAGAGATAGCGTTGAGAGCTTCAGCCCGCAATGGTACGAGCCGTAGGTCGGGTAAGGCGTTAGCCGCCACCCAACAAAAAAACGGCACCGCGAGCACGGGTAAGGTGCAAGGGGTTCCATCCGGGACATACCCCGGCTTGCGCTACGCTTAGCCGGGCTACCGAACTGTAGCCCCGGTAAGCGTAGCTCTACCGGGGACGCCTGCGATATCGAGGCGCTACAGCGTTTTCAGCATCCGCACTTCACAGTCAACGTGGCCGGTGCAACCCAGCGGCCCGTCAATGTGCTCAAAGCCGAGATGTTCATATAAGCCGATCGCCTCCGTCAGGAAGGCGGTAGTTTCCAGATAGCAGCGTTTAAAGCCCTGCTCGCGGGCGTAGTCCAGCGCCAGCAGCGCCAGCTTCTTCGCCAGCCCCTGACCGCGCGCGCTGGTCATAAAATACATTTTCTGTAACTCGCAGATATCCGGCTCGCTGCAGGCGAGCGGCGCGACGCCGCCGCCGCCAACCACTTCGCCCTCTTTCTCCACCACCCAATAGGCAGAGCCTGGCTGGCTGTACAGCTCATACAGTTCATCGAGATTCGGGTCGGCGACCGTATAGCCTTTATCGGCGGTCAGGCCATATTCAGCCGAGACCTGGCGGATGACCCTGGCGATGGCGGCATTGTCTGCCGCCGTAATGCGACGCAGCAACGTCGCCGCGGGGACGCTCGTATTCATACAATGACTCATTACCCAAAAAAGACGAATGATGATGTTAATAACATCGCGACAGGGGAGAGCGCAAGCGAGGATGTTTCATAAAAAAACGCCCCTTGCCGGGTGGCAAGGGGCGGGAGGATCACAGCGCGGCGATCACCGCCTGCTGCTCAATCAGCTTCGCTTTCGCTTCCGCGTAGCCTTCCAGCTTCTCGCGCTCTTTAGCGATCACCGCTTCTGGCGCGCGGGCGACAAAACCTTCGTTGGACAGCTTGCTTTCGATGCGGCCAATTTCACCTTCGATTTTGGCCACTTCTTTCGCCAGACGCGCCAGCTCATCTTCTTTATTGATGAGGCCCGCCATCGGGATCAGCAGCTCGGCACCGTCGATAATCTTGGTCACGGAGACCGGACCTTTATCATCGGCAGGCAGCACGGTAATGCTTTCCAGACGCGCCAGGTTCAGCAGGAAGCTGCGGTTGTCGTTCACACGACGCTCGGCCTCTTTGCTGCAGCCGCGCAGCAGCAGTTCCAGCGGTTTGCCCGGGGCGATGTTCATTTCCGCACGGATGTTACGCACGGCGACGATCGCCTGTTTCAGCCATTCGGTATCGGCCAGCGCCGCGTCATCGACCTGAGAAGCATCGTACTGCGGGAACGGCTGCAGCATGATGGTGTCGGCGGTGATACCGCAGATCGCTTTCACGCGCTGCCAGATGGTCTCGGTGATGAACGGAATGATCGGATGCGCCAGGCGCAGCAGACCTTCCAGCACGGTCACCAGCGTATGACGCGTCCCGCGCAGCTCCGCTTCGCTGCCACCGTTCATCACCGGCTTGGTCAGCTCCAGGTACCAGTCGCAGAACTGGTTCCAGGTGAACTCGTACAGGATGCCGGCGGCGATATCGAAGCGGAAGTTATCCAGCGCTTCGCGATACGCTTTCACGGTGTGGTTGAATTCTGCGAGGATCCAGCGGTCGGCCAGGGAGAGCACCATTTCGCCGCCGTTGAAGCCACAATCCTGATCTTCGGTATTCATCAGTACGAAGCGGCTGGCGTTCCACAGCTTGTTACAGAAGTTACGGTAGCCTTCCAGACGCTTCATATCCCAGTTGATGTCGCGGCCGGTAGAGGCCAGCGCTGCCAGGGTGAAACGCAGGGCGTCGGTGCCGTGCGGCTCAATGCCGTTCGGGAACTGTTTCTCGGTGCGCTTACGGATTTTCTCCGCCAGCTGCGGCTGCATCATGTTGCCGGTACGTTTCTCCAGCAGCTCCGGCAGGGTGATGCCGTCAACCATATCCAGCGGGTCGATAACGTTACCCTTGGATTTGGACATCTTCTGGCCTTCGTCATCGCGGATCAGACCGGTCATGTAGACGGTCTTAAACGGTACCTGCGGCTTGCCGTTTTCATCTTTGATGAAGTGCATGGTCATCATGATCATGCGGGCGATCCAGAAGAAGATGATGTCGAAGCCGGACACCATCACGCTGGTCGGGTGGAACTGACGCAGGGCGTCGGTGTTTTCCGGCCAGCCGAGGGTGGAGAAGGTCCACAGCGCGGAGGAGAACCAGGTATCGAGAACGTCTTCATCCTGACGCAGGGCAACGTCGGCGCTCAGGTTGTTTTCCTGACGCACTTCGTCTTCGCTACGGCCCACGTAGACGTTGCCGTCGTTGTCATACCATGCCGGGATGCGGTGACCCCACCACAGCTGACGGGAGATACACCAGTCCTGAATATCGCGCATCCAGGAGAAGTACATGTTTTCGTACTGCTTCGGCACGAACTGAATGTCGCCATTCTCAACGGCTTCCACCGCCGGCTTGGCCAGCACGTCCGCACGCACGTACCACTGGTCGGTGAGCATCGGTTCGATAACCACGCCGCCGCGATCGCCGTAAGGGACGGTCAGGTCGTGCGGTTTGATCTCTTCCAGCAGGCCGAGGGCGTCAACCGCCGCAACGACGGCTTTACGCGCCGCGAAGCGTTCCAGTTTCTGGAACTCCGCCGGGATCTCGCTGGAGTAGACGTCGGATTCATTGCCTTTGGTGTCGTAGACTTCCGCGCTTTCGCGGATGTCGCCGTCAAAGGTCAGGATGTTGATCATCGGCAGCTGATGACGACGACCCACTTCGTAGTCGTTAAAGTCGTGCGCCGGGGTGATCTTCACGCAGCCGGTGCCTTTTTCCATGTCGGCGTGTTCGTCGCCCACGATCGGGATGCGACGGTTAACCAGCGGCAGCACCACGAATTTGCCAATCAAATCTTTGTAACGCGGATCTTCCGGGTTAACGGCCACGCCGGTATCGCCAAGCAGGGTTTCCGGACGGGTGGTGGCGACCACCAGGTAATCTTTACCGTCAGCGGTTTTCGCGCCATCGGCCAGCGGGTAGCGGATGTGCCACATGGAACCTTTCGATTCGCGGTTTTCCACTTCGAGGTCGGAAATGGCGGTGCGCAGTTTCGGGTCCCAGTTAACCAGGCGTTTACCGCGGTAGATCAGATCTTCTTTGTACAGGCGAACAAAGACTTCTTTCACGGCATTGGAAAGCCCCTCGTCCATGGTGAAGCGCTCGCGCTCCCAGTCCACGGAGTTGCCGAGGCGGCGCATCTGGCGGGTAATGGTGCCGCCGGATTCCGCTTTCCACTGCCAGATTTTGTCGATGAAGGCATCGCGGCCGTAGTCGTGACGGGTTTTCCCTTCTTCCGCGGCAATCTTACGCTCAACCACCATCTGGGTGGCGATACCCGCGTGGTCGGTACCGGCCTGCCACAGGGTGTTTTTGCCCTGCATGCGCTGGTAGCGAATCATGGTATCCATGATGGTTTGCTGGAAGGCATGACCCATATGCAAACTGCCGGTGACGTTCGGCGGCGGGATCATGATGCAGAAGCTCTCCTGGCTTTCATCACCATTCGGTTTGAAATAGCCCTGCTTTTCCCAGTGCTCGTAAAGCGGCTGTTCGATATCTTGTGGGTTGTATGTCTTTTCCATTATTTCCAGGTTGCCGTGTTCAGGTTGAAACCAGCCATGCGGTACGCTTTATAGCGTTCGCGCGCCAGTTGTTTCAGATTTTCTTCGTAAGGGACAAAGTCTATCACTTCTGTGAAAGCGGTGGCAAAATCTGCAAAGTTAAGCCGCAGACTGATCAGAATGTCCCGCGGGCTGCTGTTGCGTTTCTGCGGCCAGGCAATCTCCACTGGCGCACCGCCTTTCGGGCCTTCGCCCGCCAGATTATGCGGCACAAAGCTCTCCGGCGGCCGCGACCACAGCGCCTCGTCGAGGCGAATCGCCTGCTGCTCATCTTCACAGGCGATCAGGACGCGCTTGCCGTTGCGCCAACGTTCTGCGGCAATGTCACACACCAGCTGCTCGACGGCGCTCAGGCCTTCGACGGTGTTTTCGTTGTCCAGAAGGTAGAACGTTGCATTCTTCATATATGGGGCTTCTTGTCGTGGATTTAAATGCAAAGCCGGGTGGCGCTACGCTTACCCGGCCTACAAACGGCATCTTTCCGTAGGCCCGGTAAGCGTAGCGCCACCGGGCATCAGACGGCAATCACTCTTCGCCGTTAAAACCCGCACGATTGAGCAGGAACTGCGACAGCAGCGCCACCGGACGACCGGTAGCGCCTTTGGCCTTACCGGAACGCCAGGCGGTACCGGCAATGTCGAGGTGCGCCCAGTTGTACTTACGGGTAAAGCGCGACAGGAAGCAGCCGGCGGTAATTGCGCCGCCAGGACGGCCGCCAATGTTCGCCATATCGGCAAAGTTGGACTCCAGCTGATCCTGGAACTCGTCGGCCAGCGGCAGACGCCAGGCGCGGTCGCCCGCCAGTTCGGAGGCGCCGATCAGCTCATGAGCCAGCGGGTTATGGTTCGACATCAGGCCGGTGATGTGATGGCCGAGGGCAATCACGCAGGCGCCGGTCAGCGTCGCGACGTCGATAACCGCTTCCGGTTCGAAACGCTCAACGTAGGTCAGGACGTCGCACAACACCAGGCGGCCTTCGGCGTCGGTGTTCAGGACTTCCACCGTCTGGCCGGACATGGTGGTCAGGACGTCACCCGGACGATAGGCGCGACCGCCAGGCATGTTTTCACAGCCCGCCAGCACGCCGATGACGTTCAGCGGCAGCTGCAGCTCGGCAACCATCCGCATCACGCCGTACACCGCCGCGGCGCCGCACATGTCGTACTTCATCTCGTCCATGCCTTCGGCAGGCTTGATGGAGATGCCGCCAGAGTCGAAGGTCAGGCCTTTACCGACCAGCACGATAGGGCGCGCGTCCTCAGACGGGTTACCTTTATACTCGATGACCGACATCAGCGACTCGTTCTGCGAGCCGTTGCCGACGGCGAGATAGGAGTTCATCCCCAGCTCGCGCATCTGCTGTTCGCCGATCACGCGGGTAATGACGTTCTTGCTGTAGGTATCGGCCAGCTGACGCGCCTGGGAAGCCAGATAGGCGGCGTTACAGATGTTCGGCGGCATGTTGCCAAGATCTTTCGCCGCTTTGATGCCGGCGGCGATCGCCAGGCCATGCTGAATGGCGCGTTCGCCGCTGGTCAGCTCGCGACGGGTCGGCACGTTAAAGACCATTTTACGCAGCGGGCGACGCGGCTCGCTTTTGTTGGTCTTCAACTGATCGAAGCTGTACAGCGTCTCTTTGGCGGTTTCAACGGCCTGGCGAACTTTCCAGTAGTTGTTGCGGCCCTTGACGTGCAGCTCGGTCAGGAAGCAGACGGCTTCCATTGAACCGGTATCATTCAGGGTATTGATGGTTTTCTGGATGACCTGCTTATACTGACGTTCATCCAGCTCGCGCTCTTTGCCGCAGCCAATCAGCAGAATGCGCTCAGACAGAATGTTTGGCACATGGTGCAGCAATAACGTCTGGCCAGGTTTGCCTTCCAGCTCGCCGCGACGCAGCAGGGCGCTGATGTAGCCGTCGCTGATTTTATCGAGTTGTTCGGCGATGGGGGAGAGGCGACGTGGTTCAAAGACGCCGACCACGATACAGGCGCTCCGTTGCTTCTCCGGGCTACCGCTTTTTACACTGAACTCCATGCACTATGCTCCTGAATCTTAAAGACAACAGTGGTGGCTACGGCTATACTCGTCGCCTTTCAAGTTGCAGATGCGCCGGCTGCGCCTGCTTACCTGATGCGGGCCTAACGCGCGCGCCAGGGGTCACAGCCCTGCTGCCTTCTTACAACTCGAAATCCATTGAGTATATAATTGCAAGCTTTCGTAACTCATGTCCGCTGTTGCGGTGACTTCGTGTTAATCTTAACGTTATTAAGGCCTGGGTTCGTCAGAAAAGATCCTGACATGCAGAACCGATGAGTCATTTAATCTTAGCGATGTTTTCAACGACCAAAGAGAATAAATGACGTTTAAGCCATGAAACAAGCAATTTTCCTGCAATAAAACGGGTTTTTACGGGCGTATTTATAGTGATAATCATAAGATATCTGGTTCGTGAGACGCTGAAAAGCCAGTTGGCGATCCTATTCATCCTGTTACTGATTTTCTTTTGTCAGAAATTAGTCAGGATCCTCGGCGCCGCGGTGGATGGCGATATCCCAACCAATCTGGTGCTCTCGCTGTTGGGGCTCGGCATCCCGGAGATGGCGCAGCTTATCCTGCCGTTAAGTTTGTTCCTTGGCCTGCTAATGACCCTGGGCAAGCTGTACACCGAAAGTGAAATTACGGTGATGCACGCCTGCGGTCTGAGCAAAGCCGTGCTGATCAAGGCGGCGATGATCCTCGCGCTGTTCACCGGCGCAGTGGCGGCGGTCAACGTCATGTGGGCGGGGCCGTGGTCGTCGCGCCATCAGGACGAAGTGCTGGCCGAAGCCAAAGCCAACCCCGGCATGGCGGCGCTGGCCCAGGGCCAGTTCCAGCAGGCCAGCGATGGTAACGCGGTGATGTTTATCGAGAGCGTCAACGGCAACCGCTTCCATGACGTCTTCCTTGCCCAGCTGCGTCCGAAAGGCAATGCGCGCCCCTCGGTGGTGGTGGCGGATTCCGGCGAGCTGTCGCAGCAGAAAGACGGTTCGCAGGTGGTAACCCTCAACAAGGGCACCCGCTTTGAAGGCACCGCGATGCTGCGCGATTTCCGCATTACCGACTTCAATAACTATCAGGCCATTATCGGCCACCAGGCAGTGACCTCCGATCCGGACGACACCGAACAGATGGATATGCGCACTCTGTGGCAGACCCATACCGACCGCGCGCGTGCCGAACTGCACTGGCGCTTCACGCTGGTGGCGACCGTCTTCATTATGGCGCTGATGGTGGTGCCGCTCAGCGTGGTGAACCCGCGTCAGGGGCGCGTGCTGTCGATGCTGCCGGCGATGCTGCTTTACCTGGTGTTCTTCCTGCTGCAAACGTCGATTAAGTCGAACGGCGGCAAAGGCAAAATGGACCCGGCTATCTGGATGTGGGCGATTAACCTGCTCTATTTTGCGCTGGCGGTGCTGTTAAACCTGTGGGACACGGTGCCGATGCGCCGCTTCCGCGCCCGTTTTAATAAAGGAGCGGCCTGATGCAGGCGTTTGGCGTACTTGACCGTTATATCGGTAAGACGATTTTCAACACCATCATGATGACCCTGTTCATGCTGGTGTCGCTCTCCGGCATTATCAAGTTTGTCGATCAGCTGAAAAAGTCCGGGCAGGGTAGTTACGATGCGCTGGGCGCTGGTCTCTACACCATCCTCAGCGTGCCGAAGGACATCCAGATCTTCTTCCCGATGGCGGCGCTGCTTGGCGCGTTGCTGGGGCTGGGGATGCTGGCCCAACGCAGCGAGCTGGTGGTGATGCAGGCATCCGGTTTCACCCGGCTGCAGGTGGCGCTGGCGGTAATGAAAACTGCGATCCCGCTGGTGCTGCTGACCATGGCGATCGGCGAGTGGGTGGCGCCCCAGGGCGAGCAAATGGCGCGCAACTACCGCGCCCAGCAGATGTACGGCGGTTCGCTGCTGTCGACTCAGCAAGGGCTGTGGGCGAAAGATGGCCACAACTTTGTCTATATCGAACGCGTGAAAGGCAACGATGAGCTGGGGGGCGTCAGCATCTATGCCTTCAATCCGGAGCGTCGTTTAGAGTCGGTGCGCTATGCCGCCTCGGCAAAGTTCGATAGTGAAAATAAAGTGTGGCGCCTGTCGCAGGTGGATGAATCCAACCTGACCGATCCAAAGCAGGTGACCGGGTCGCAGATGGTGAGCGGTACCTGGAAAACCAACCTGACGCCGGATAAGCTCGGCGTGGTTGCCCTGGATCCGGATGCGCTGTCGATCAGTGGTCTGCACAACTATGTGAAATACCTGAAGTCCAGCGGCCAGGATCCGGGACGCTACCAGCTCAATATGTGGAGCAAAATCTTCCAGCCGCTGTCGGTGGCGGTGATGATGCTGATGGCGCTGTCGTTTATCTTTGGTCCGCTGCGTAGCGTGCCGATGGGCGTGCGGGTGGTGACGGGGATTAGCTTCGGCTTTATCTTCTACGTGCTGGACCAGATTTTCGGCCCGCTGACCCTGGTATATGGCATACCGCCGATCATCGGCGCGCTGTTGCCGAGCGCCAGCTTCTTCCTGATAAGCCTTTGGCTGATGATGCGCAAGGCCTAGCGGGTTAAGCCCGGAACGTATAAGCCCCCTCAACGATGAGGGGGCTTTTTTTTTAGCGCTTGCGTCCGCCCAGCAGGCTGCCCAGCATGCCGCGGACGATCTGATTGGTGACCTGGCGAACCGCGCTTTTCGCCGCGGTCTGCACGATACCGTCGCGTTTGCCGCCGCGCGGGCCGGTGCTGCCGAACAGAATATCTTTCAGGCCGCCGAGTAGCCCATCGTCATCGCCGCTCTGCTGGCCCTTCGCCGGCGGAGCCGACTGCTGCCCGGTGGCGACCTGCACCCCTTGCTGCAGCATCTCAAAGGCCGACTCGCGGTCCACCTCCTCCTCATACTTGCCGTACAGCGGCGAGTGATTCAGCAGGCCATTGCGCTCGTCATCGCTGACCGGACCCATTCGCGAGCAGGGGGCGATAACCATCGCCCGCTCGACCACCGACGGACTGCCTTTCTCATCGAGGAAGGAGATCAGCGCTTCGCCGGTGCCCAGCTCCTGGATCGCCTGCTCGGTACTGAAGGCCGGATTGGCGCGCATGGTCTGGGCGGCGGTTTTCACCGCCTTCTGGTCCTTCGGCGTAAAGGCGCGCAGGGCATGCTGCACGCGGTTGCCCAGCTGACCGAGCACGGCGTCGGGAATATCCGCCGGGTTCTGCGAAACGAAATAGACGCCGACGCCCTTGGAGCGGATGAGGCGGATCACCTGTTCGATTTTATCCAGCAGTACCTGCGGCGCGTCGTTGAACAGCAGATGCGCCTCATCGAAGAAGAACACCAGCTTCGGTTTTTCGAGGTCGCCAGCTTCCGGCAGGCGCTCGTAGAGTTCGGAGAGCATCCACAGCAGGCTGGCGGCATAGAGCTTCGGCATCTGGTAGAGTTTTTCGGCGCTGAGGATATTGATCACCCCTTTACCACTGGCATCGACGCGCATCCAGTCGGCAATATCCAGCATCGGCTCGCCGAAGAAGTGCTCGGCGCCCTGCTGCTCCAGGGTTAACAGCCCGCGCTGGATGGCGCCGATCGAGGCGCTGCTGATATTGCCGTACTGATTCTGAAACGCTTTGGCGTTGTCGCCGATAAACTGGGTGATGGCGCGGAGGTCTTTGAAGTCAAGCAGCAGCAGGCCGCGGTCGTCCGCGATGCGAAAAATAATGTTCAGCACGCCGCTCTGCACCTCGTTGAGATTGAGCAGGCGCGCCAGCAGCAGGGGGCCAAGATCGGAGACCGTCGCCCGAACCGGGTGACCCTTCTCGCCAAAGATATCCCAGAGCACCACCGGGTTGGCGTGCGGCTCCCAGTCGCTGACGCCGATCTTCTCCAGCCGCGCCTGCAGTTTCTCTGAGCTCTGCCCCGCGGCGGCAATGCCGGTCAGGTCGCCCTTGACGTCCGCCATAAATACCGGGACGCCAATCTCCGAGAACGACTCAGCCAGCTTTTGCAGGGTGACGGTTTTACCGGTGCCGGTCGCACCGGTGATCAGCCCATGGCGGTTGGCCATCGCGGGCAGCAAATACAGCGCGTTATCCAGCGTGCGCGCAATCAACAAGGGTGAGCTCATGATCGATTCCTCCATTTATCCTGCGACGATTATAGGCAACCTCGTCGTCCGGCGTTGGGAAAATCGTCACGTGCCGCGCACGCTGTCCAGAGCAGGCTTCAGGCGCAGTGGCGCTGGATAAGCGCGATGCTCTGCTCAATTTCGCGCTCGATATCCGTTTCGCTCCACTGCGCCAGTTCGGGCGCGAAGGGTTCAAAAGCGTATACCCCTTGATAGCCGCGGGCTTCCAGCGCTTTAACCTGCTCGCAGGTGCCGAGACGATCCTGCGGGGTCAGCATGATGCGCTCGGCATCGGTGAGCTGCTCGCGCGGACGGGTATCGTCCACCCCGGAGAGGTGTACCAGACCGATGTCCGCCACCTCCACCTGGCTGAACTCGTCCGCCGCCTGGGGGTAGAGATGGTGATGGAAGGTGTCGATTAGCAGCTTAAACGGCACGCGGGCGTCGTGGATCAGCGTCTGCGCCTGGTGCGCAGAGCGCAGCGAGCTTTGCGGGAAGCCCAGCGGCTCCACCAGGCCGTGGATGCCATAGAACGCAAACAGCGGCGACAGATCGCGCAGGGCGCCCAGGGTGTCGCTGGCCGGCACTTCGCTGCCGTCGTTAAGCGGACAGAGCACCAGCGATTTGGCGCCGATGGCCTGGGCCTCTTTCAGCAGCGATTCGGTCAACTGCCGCACCTCTTCGCTACGACGGTTAAAGGGGTAGACTGCGTTAATCGTCAGGATCTCGATGTGGTAGCGCGCCGCCAGCTCGCGCACCTGCTGATGGCTCAGATCGTCGGTCACTTTTCCGCTGGGTAAATCGTTGCGCAGCTCGACCTTATTCAGGCCCAGACGGTTCACCAGACGGAAAAACGCTTCAATGCTGAGCGCTGGCGCGATTTTGCGGTTAATACAAAAACGTTGCATTGCGATGGCCATAGGACACTCCTGACGGAAGAGGGGATAGGTTCGTTCAATTGGCTAACAGTCAAAACGTTTATTCCAAAATTAGCAAGAATGGAAATGATGAATGTTTGAGCTGTCTCGCAAAATATCACTGGCCCCGACTACGGGGGCGACAGCGTCGGGAAGCCTGGCGTCGAGAGACAACGAGGCGCGATGCGGGAAGCGCACAGGCAATCCGTCGGCGCAAAATGCGACTGTTATCACCAAAATGAAATTTCATTTCACGACAATGTTGAAATATAAATTTCATTTTACTACGGTTATAGCACAGCAGAATCAGCGACGGGCCGGTGTGCGCTGGCCCCCTTCACTATGAGGCGAGAACATGACGATCACAGGAAACTTTATTGGCGGGAAAACCGTTATCAGCAGCAGCAACGAAACGATGCCGGTGTATGACCCGGCGACGGGCAAAGCGGTGCGCGAAGTCACGGTGTCAACCGCGCAGGAAGTCTCCGAGGCGATTCAGGTTGCTCGCGATGCGTTTGACAGCTGGTCCCGTACCACGCCGCTGCGCCGCGCCCGCGTGCTGTTCAACTTCAAAATGTTGCTGGAGCAGCACGTGGAAGAGCTGGCGGGGATCATCGTCAGCGAGCACGGCAAAGTGTGGTCGGATGCGCTGGGCGAGCTGACCCGCGGCATGGAAGTGGTCGAATTCGCCTGCGGGATCCCGCACCTGATTAAAGGCGAATACTCCTCTGACGTCGGCACCGGCGTCGACAGCTATTCGCTGATGCAGCCCCTGGGCGTAGTGGCCGGGATCACCCCGTTCAACTTCCCGGCGATGGTGCCGATGTGGATGTTCCCGCTGGCGCTGGCCTGCGGCAACAGTTTCGTCCTCAAGCCGCCGGCGCTGGCGCCGACGGCCGCCGTGCGGCTGGCAGAGCTGCTGAAAGAGGCCGGTCTGCCGGACGGCGTGTTTAACGTCGTTCACTGCAGCAATGAAGATGCTGAGCAGCTGTACACTGACCCGCGTATTGCGGCGGTGAGCTTCGTCGGCTCCTCCGGCGTGGCGGAGTATATCTACAAGACCGCCAGCGCCCACGGCAAGCGCGTACAGGCCTTCGGCGCCGCCAAGAACCACGCGATTGTGATGCCGGATGCCGATCTCGACGCCACCGTTAACGCCATTATGGGCGGCGCTTTTGGCTCCGCAGGCGAGCGCTGCATGGCGCTGCCGGTGGTGGTGGCGGTGGGAGATGAAACCGCCGACAAACTGATCGCCCGCCTCAAACCGCTGGTGGAAGCGCTGAAAGTAGGCCCGGGCTGCATGCGTGGTCAGGAAGAGAACGAGATGGGACCGGTGGTGTCTGATACCCACCAGAAAAAAGTGCTCGGCTATATTGATAAAGGCGAAAGCGAAGGGGCAAAACTGGTGGTCGATGGCCGCAAACTGCGCGTGCCGGGTTACGACGCGGGCTATTATGTCGGCGGCACCCTGTTCGATCACGTCACCCCGGAGATGACCATCTGGCGCGAAGAGATCTTTGGCCCGGTGCTGGGAATTGTGCGCGCGGCGGACTATGACAGCGCCCTGGAGCTGGTCAACAGCCACGAGTTTGGCAACGGCAGCGCCGTTTTCACCAGCAACGGCCACACCGCGCGTGAATTTGTCCACGACGTGCAGGCGGGGATGGTTGGGGTGAACGTGCCGGTCCCGGTGCCGATGGCGTTCCACAGCTTCGGCGGCTGGAAGCGCTCGGTGTTTGGCGCGTTGAACGTCCACGGGCCGGACGGCGTGCGCTTCTACACGCGCATGAAGACCGCCACCGTACGCTGGCCGGCAGGGCAGCAGACCGTATCTGAATTCAGCATGCCGACATTAGGTTAATCGGCGAAGGAGAGCGCCATGTCGTTACTGGCTAAATCGCGAAAAGAGGGACAGATCCAGCATATTACGCCGCAAAGCGCCGGTTGGCGCTATATCGGCTTTGATGTCTGGATGTTGAAAAAAGGGCAGACCGTGACGCTGGAGAGCGGCGATCGCGAGCTGTGCCTGGTGCTGGTCGCCGGGCTGGCGTCGGTGAAAACGCAGCATGCCGATTTCCCGAATCTCGGTAAACGGATGTCGCCGTTTGAACGCACCCCGCCGTGGTCGGTCTACGTCCCGCCGCAGGATAAAGTCGAGGTAACCGCCGATTCCGATCTGGAGCTGGCGGTATGCAGCGCGCCGGGCAAAGGCCGCTTCCCGGCACGACTCATTCGGCCGGAAGACGTCGGCGTAGAGCATCGCGGGAAAGGGCGCAACCAGCGCCGGGTGCATAATATTCTGCCGGACAGCGCCGAGGCGGACTGCCTGCTGGTGGTGGAAGTGTACACCGACGAGGGGGCCACCAGTTCGTGGCCATCGCATAAGCATGATACCGCCCTGCCGGGCAAAGAGACGCAGCTGGAAGAGACTTACTATCACCGCTTCGATCCGCCGCAGGGCTTTGCCTTCCAGCGGGTCTACACCGACGACCGTAGCCTGGACGCCTGTATGGCGCCCTACAACCACGATGTGGTGATGGTGCCGCGTGGTTACCACCCGGTGGCGGCGATTGCCGGTTACGACAGCTACTATCTGAACGTGATGGCCGGGCCGGATCGGAAATGGTTGTTCACCTGGGAAGATGACCACGCCTGGATCAACACGCCGGAGTACCCGCGCCACGACTGACGCGCTTTGCAGAAGCGGATAAAAAAGGCCGGTTAGCGATGCTAACCGGCCTTCTTGTTTGAGGGCGGCGGGTGTTTGTTAGCGAAACGCTCCGCGGAATCCCACTCCCCGACCCCGCAAGCTCCGGCGCCATACCCGCCTTTGTGCCGGATGGCGCTACGCTTATCCGGCCTACGGTTCGTGTGACCTGCCGTTAATTTATTCACCATTCTTGCTGAAACTGCCGGTGCTGACGGCCTCAAAATCGCTGAGACGTTCCCGGAAGGCCGGGGCAGCCCGCATGGATGCGGGCTGAGGGCCGTGTTTTGCAGGGATGCTGCCTCGGCCCGACCCGAAGCCTGCAGGGATAAGTCGAAGGTACCACGCAGTGGCGATTTTGCTGGCCGGAGCCCGGGGGTACAGGGGGCGGCGGCGACTGGCCGCCCCCTGTGCGCTCCCTGCGCCATGAGGGACATAACGTAGAAGATTAATCGGGAGCGCAATGTGCGCTGAAATCACATGCGACAAACGCTTTTCCCGGATTAATAAAGTTGCATACTAATAACATTATCCCCGGCACCCCGCAGGCGCATATACCTTAGGCCCGGCAAGCGCAGCGCCGCCGGGCAGTCAGGCACCGTACCCGTGGCTGTGCCGGATGGCGGCATAAATGCCTTATCCGGCCTACGAGATCTCGCGTAAGCCCCTATACTCCAGGCCTGGCAAGCAACAGCGCCGCCGGGCAGTCAGGCACCGTACCCGTGGCTGTGCCGGATGGCGGCATAAATGCCTTATCCGGCCTACGGGATCCTCCCGTAAGCCTATACTGCGCCGCCGAGTAACAAACGCCAGGCAACCTATCTCACGCCTTCTGCTTGGCCTCGGACTCCTGGCTGCTGTTCAGCGCCAGCGAAACCGCCAGCGTCTGGGCCAGACACAGGGAGGCAACCTGCGAGCGGAAGCCATCCACCTGCGCTTCACGCACCACAAAGCAGACGTCGCTGAAGGCCGCCAGCGGGCTGACCTGACTGTCGGTGATCGCGATCTGCCGCGCTTTGCGCTGCGCGCCCAGCTCCACCAGCTCGACCACTTCCCGCGCGTACGGCGAGAAGCTCACCGCCACCACCACGTCTTTCGGGCCGACCAGACTCAACTGCTCGGTGAACATGCCGCCGAGGCCGTCGATCAGAAAGGCTTTGCGATCGAGGTGGCGCAGCGCATAGGTCAGATAGGAGGCGACGCTGAACGACCGGCGCAGGCCAATGACGTAGATATTTTCCGCTTCGCCCAGCAGGGCCACCGCGCGCTCCAGCTCATCGCTGGAGGTCTGCATCGCCAGCTGCTGCAGCGCCTGGTTGTTCACCATCGTGAACATATTGAGGATTTCCGTCGGCGTTTCCGGCGGGCTGGACTCATCGCTGGTGGTCTGACGGAACAGACGGGCGCGCTCGGTATAGTTGGCGGTCTCTTCCATCAAATGTTGCTTGAACATCTGTTTCATTTCGTTAAAGCCGCTGAAGCCGAAGGCGTTGGCAAAACGAATCAACGTGGAAGGGGGAACATCCGCCTGTTGCGCAATGGAGGCCACGGTATCGAAAGCCACGCTATTGCTGTTATCAAGGATATAGCGGGCGACCTGTTTCAGGCGTTTGCTTAATGTATCGTAGCGACGCCTGATTTCATCCTGCAGGATGGTCAGCTGTGTTGGGTTATTGGCCATAGAGTGCGCTCTGAGAAAATGGAAGGAATATGGCTTCCAGTGTACCAAATGAAGCGAATTTTTCATTTATTGCGACGAAATACGCGATTCATTTCACGAAGAAACAGAAAAACGCCCGCTCCGCAAGGTGACGGAGACGGGCGTCGGGGGATCAGCGGCGGGCTTCGCGCCAGTAGCCAATAAGCGTCAGGTAGTTGCGTTTCACTTCCTCTATCAGGGCCTCATCGCTGAGCTCACCCTGCATCCAGCGCCGCGACGGCAGGCCAAAGATGGTGCGCCCAACGGCGAAACCTTTGATCATCGGGTGTGCGGCCGCCTCGGCGAAACCGGCGCGCAGTTTGTCGGAAGGCGCGTCGAGGCCGAGGATCAGGATCCCGCGGCTCCACGGATCTTCGCGCTCGATAAGGGCGGTGATCTGCTGCCAGCTGGCGCTGGAGAGCGGCGGCAGCTTCCACCAGTCCGGCTTGATCCCCAGCTGATAGAAGTGTTCCAGCATGGTGTGGTAATGGCGCTCGTCTTTGTCCGGGCCATTTTCCGGCAGGATCACCTCCAGCAGCAGCTCATGGCCTGACTTGTTACAGGCCTGCCACACCTCGAGCAGCAGGGCGTCCTGCTCTGCACGCAGCGCCGCCGGGTCGGCAGGATGATAGAAGACCAGGCATTTGACGACATGCTCCAGCGGCCAGTCGATCAGCTGCGAGCCGATGTTGCCATGCTCCAGACGCAGCGGTCGCGAGCTGGGCAGCTCGATGGGGCGGCCGATCCACCAGCCCTTGCCGGTAATGGCGTTCAGCGCACGCTGGCCATAGGTGCCGTCGGCCAGAATGCCGCTGCGCTGATCGAGACCCGCCTCCTGCGCCGCCGCTTCGGCCGCGGCTAACAACAACAGCTTGAGCTGCGGAATGCAGGCTTCATCGCGCCCGGTCTCCCGTGCCAGGTCGGCCAGCTGTTTGCGATGGTCGAAGGCGAAAATGCACAGCTCCGGCCACTGCTGACGGCGGCTGGTGACCCGGTGCAGGTGGTTGAGGCGCTCGTCGACGTCCGGGCGCGGCACCGATTCGGCGCGCAGCAGGTAGTCATCGAGTTCGACTTTGGTGGGCATCGCTGGCGCGCAGCCGTGGCGGGAGACCACCAGCGCCCCGCAGGCGTTGGCGTAACGGCAAGCCTGCTCCCAGCCTTCGTCGTTGAGCCAGCCGCGCAGCAGACCCGACATAAAGGCATCCCCGGCGCCCAGCACGTTGAGAACCTCCACGCGCACGCCCTGCTGCAGCGGCACCTGGTCCCAGCTGTCCGGGATGTCGCCTTCCAGCACTACGCAGCCCATCGGCCCGCGCTTACACACGAGGGTGGCTTTGGTGGCATTGCGCACATTTTTCAGCGCGGTCAGGGTATCGGTGCTGCCCCCGGCAATATGAAACTCTTCTTCGGTTCCCACCACCAAATCGAACAGATGCAGCACTTCCTGCAGCTGGCTGGTGACCGGCCCGGACTCAATGAAACGGGTTTCGCCATCGCCGAGCGAGGTGAGCCCCCACAGCACCGGACGGTAATCGATATCCAGCGCGGTACGCAGGCCGTGACGGCGAGCGTATTCCAGCGCCTTCAGCACCGCGGCGCGAGTGTTGGCGTGCGACAGGTGGGTGCCAGTCACCGCCAGCGCCCGGGAGGAGGCAATATACTCCTCGCTGATGTCGTCAGGCGTTAAGGCCATATCGGCGCAGTTATCACGGTAGAAAATCAGAGGGAAGGTCTCCTGATCCTTAATCCCCAGCATCACCAGCGCGGTCAGGCGGGATTTGTCGGTGATCAGATACTCGGTATCCACCCCGGCGCGGTTGAGCGTTTCACGCAGGAAACGGCCGTTGTGTTCATCGCCAACGCGCGCCAGCATGGCCGATTTCAGCCCCTGAATCGCGGTGCCAAAGGCCACGTTGCCGGAGGAGCCGCCCAGATATTTCGCGAAACTGGCAACGTCTTCTAGCCGCGAACCGATCTGCTGGGCATAGAGGTCGACGGCCACCCGACCTATACAGATGACGTCGAGCCGCTTTACTGCTGCATTCATAGCTAGGATTTCCTTTTTGGTGTCTGCTGCCTGGAAGGGTCGGGATCCCGACGTCGACTCCGTGAACAGCCTGAGGGTTATTGGTTACCCTTAGTTTGAGAAATAAATATTTCATTTGCAAACTCGTTCGAAATTAAAAAACCAAAAGTGTGAGGGATCTACCACTCTGCCGCACTGAGCCTCGCGCGAGCGTGGATCGGCCCCTCTGTCGCCCCAGGGGAAAGTGAAACGCCGGAAGCTGTTTCTTTACCTATGATTTTTAAGGGGATATTGTCGTGTGGCGCGGCAAAAAAGGGTCCGAAAACGTGTCTGGAATGTAAGTGAAACGTATGAAATGGGTAGAGAGTTTGATCCCTCTCGCAAAATGAAATATTTCTTCTGTATTTGTATTTAATGAAAAAAATGTTTGCCTATAATCCACAGGTATTCCAGTGACGTGAACGACGGCCCCGGCGGCATCGGCGCGACGCCACACACAAATACTGAACAATAAGGATTGTGCATCATGGGCAAACTGAGACTGACAACGGCGCAGGCGCTGGTGAAGTTCCTCGATAACCAGTACCTGGAAGTGGATGGCGTAGAGCTGAAATTCGTGAAAGGCATTTTCGCGATTTTCGGCCATGGCAACGTCCTGGGGCTGGGGCAGGCGCTGGAGCAGGACAGCGGCGATATGCGCGTCTATCAGGGGCGTAACGAGCAGGGGATGGCCCACGCGGCCACCGGTTTTGCCCGCCAGGCCCTGCGCCGGCAGATTATCGCCTGCACCTCCTCCATCGGTCCGGGAGCGGCCAACATGATCACCGCCGCCGGCACCGCCAGCGCCAACCGCATTCCGCTGCTGTTGCTGCCGGGCGATGTCTTCGCCACCCGCCAGCCGGACCCGGTGCTCCAGCAGATTGAACAGAGCTACGATCTCAGCATCAGCACCAATGACGCTTTCCGCGCAGTCAGCAAATACTGGGACCGTATTACCCGCCCGGAACAGCTGATGAGCGCCTGCATCAACGCCATGCGCGTCCTGACCGACCCGGCGGAAACCGGCGCGGTGACGCTGTGCCTGCCGCAGGATGTGCAGGGCGAAGCCTGGGACTACCCGGAATCCTTCTTTGCGCGCCGCGTGCACCGTCTCGACCGCCGCCCGGCCAGCGCCGCGCAGCTGGCGGACGCCGTCGCGGCCATCAAAGCAAGCCGTAAACCGCTGATCGTTTGCGGCGGCGGGGTGAAATACTCCGGCGCGGGCGAAGCGCTGTCCCGTTTCGCCGAGCGCTACGGGGTGCCCTTCGCCGAAACCCAGGCCGGGAAGGGGACGGTGGTCTCGTCTCACCCCCTGAACGTCGGCGGCGTCGGCGAGACGGGCTGTCTGGCGGCGAACCTGCTGGCGAAAGAGGCCGACCTGGTGATCGGCGTCGGCACCCGTTTCAGCGATTTTACCACCGCCTCGAAATGGATTTTCCAGCACCCGGAGGTGCGTTTCCTGAATATTAACGTCAGCAACTTCGACGCCTGGAAGCTGGACGGCATTGCCATGCTGGCGGACGCCCGGGAAGCGATGACCGCCCTCGACGCGGCGCTGGCGGACAGCGGCTGGCAGGCCGGCTGGGGCGCGCAGATCGAGAGCGTGCAGAGCCGTCAGTTAAAAGAGACCCAGCGCGTCTACCAGGCGGTGTGGCAGGAAAAATCCTTTGTGCCGGAGATCGACGATCACCTCGATCGTGAATCGGTGTATCGCGAGTTCCGCCAGATCACCGACTCCACCCTGACCCAGAGCAGCGTCCTTGGGGTACTGAATGAAACGCTGCCGGCCGAGGCGGTGATCGTCGCGGCGGCGGGCAGCCTGCCAGGCGATCTGCAGCGCGTCTGGCGCAACCGCGCGGAAAACACCTACCACGTGGAGTACGGCTACTCCTGCATGGGATACGAAGTCAACGCCGCGCTGGGCGTGAAGCTGGCGCAGCCGCAGAGCGAAGTCTACTCCCTGGTCGGCGATGGCTCCTTCATGATGCTGCACTCTGAGCTGGTCACCTCCCTGCAGGAGCGGGCGAAGATCAACGTCGTGCTGTTCGACAACATGGCCAACGGCTGCATCAACAACCTGCAGATGGAGCACGGGATGGACAGCTTCGGCACCGAGTTCCGCTACCGCCAGCCGGAAACCGGCCAGCTGCAGGGCGGCCTGGTGCCGGTGGACTTCGCCACCATCGCCGCCGGCTACGGCTGCAAAACCTGGCGCGTCACCACCCTGGACGAACTGCGCCACGCGCTGGACGCCGCCCGTCGCGAAACGGTCAGCACCCTGATTGATATTAAAGTGCTGCCGAAGACCATGGTGCACAAATATGGCAGCTGGTGGAACGTCGGGGTCGCCCAGACGGCGCTCTCTGAGCGGATCCGCAAGGTGGCGCAAATGATTAATGAAAAGCGCGCCCAGGCGCGTGATTACTAAAACGAACCTCTACCCTGAATCCTACAGACTTACGGAGAAAACCATTATGTCACTCAAATTAGGTGTCATCGGCGCTGGCGCTATCGGTAAAGAACACATCCGTCGCTGCACCCAGGTTCTGCAGGGCGCCACTGTTGTGGCGGTGTCTGATATCAATGCCGACAACGCCCGTGCGGCGGTCGCGCTGCCGGGCGTGCAGGCGGAAGTCTACGCCGACGGCCACGACGTGATTAACGCCAGCGATGTCGATGCCATCCTGGTCACCTCCTGGGACCCGACCCACGAAGAGTACACCCTGGCCGCCATTGCCGCTGGTAAGCCGGTGTTCTGCGAAAAACCGCTGGCGATGTCTGCGGAAGGCTGCCGTCGCATCGTCGATGCCGAAATGAAGGCCGGCCGTCGTCTGGTGCAGGTTGGCTTTATGCGCCCGTACGACGAAGGCTATCTGGCGCTGAAAAAAGTGATCGACGATGGCGATATCGGCGCGCCGCTGATGCTGCGCTGCGCCCACCGCAACCAGTCAGTCGGCGAGAACTACACCACCGATATGGCGATCACCAACACCCTGATCCACGAGCTGGACGTACTGCGCTGGCTGCTGAACGATGACTACCGTTCCGTACAGGTGCGCTTCCCGCGCTCCACCTCGCACACCCATGCGCGCCTGAAAGATCCGCAGATCGTCTCCTTTGAAACCAAAAAAGGCACCCTGATCGACGTCGAAGTGTTCGTGAACTGCCAGTACGGGTATGACATCCAGTGCGAAGTGGTTGGCGAGACCGGGATTGCCCGTCTGCCGGAGCCGTCGGCCGTCCAGATGCGTAAGTCCGCCAGCCTGTCGACTGCCATTCTGACCGACTGGAAAGACCGCTTTATCAAAGCCTACGACGTCGAGCTGCAGGCCTTTATCAACGACGTCAAAGCCGGCCAGCTGCACGGCCCGTCGGCCTGGGACGGCTACGCGGCGTCGGTGGCGGCGGATGCCTGCATTAAAGCGCAGGGAACCAGCGAGCCTGTTGAAGTGACGCTGCCCGAGTGCCCGGCATTCTACAAACGTTAAGGATGTTTTGCTGACGGAACTTCTTTGCACAGGTAACGACGATGAAAATTGCCTTTGATGTGGATGTGATTAAGGACCTCGGGATCACCCGCATGGTCCATCAGGTAGCGGAGTGGGGCTACAAGTACATTGAACAGTCGCCGCACCCGCAGATTAACCCGTTCTACAAGCACCCGCGCGCCAGCCGGGAGATCATGGCGGAGTACAAGCAGGCGCTGCGCGATACCGGCCTTGAGCTGTCGTCGTTTATCTGCGTCTACCGCTGGTCTGGCCCGGACGAACTGCGCCGTCAGGCGGCGGTGAAAAACTGGAAACGGCTGGTGGAAATTGCGGTGGAGATGGGCGTTCAGGTGATCAACACCGAGTTCTCCGGCGATCCGAATCAGCCCGAAATCTGCGATGAAATGTTCTATCGCTCAATGGAAGAGCTGTTGCCAATTTTTGAGCGGGAAGGCATCCGCGTGGAGATCCAGGCGCATCCCTGGGATTTCTGCGAAGAGAACAATGAAACCGTCGATATTGTGAAGTCGTTCCGCAGCGATAACGTGAAGTACGTCTACAGCGTGCCGCACACCTTTTTCTACGACAAAGGCGTCGGCGACGTGGCGAGCATGCTGCGCTATGCCGGGAGCGATCTCTCCCATGTCCTGATTGCGGATACCCGCAACCATACGAAACATTGCCGCTATATCGTTAACCCGCCGGGCGTGGATGCCGTGGTGCATCAGCACGTAGGCGTCGGGGAAGGGGATGTGGATTTCGACGCGCTGTTCCGCACCCTGCGCGAAATGAAATTCGCCGAGCAGACCTTCAAGGTCGGCGGGGAGCCGATTGTCGCCACCTCGCTGTTTGGCTACCCGGAAAAAATGAAATACCAGGCAGTGGAAACCCGTGAACTTATTGAACGTGAATTGCTGCGCCGGTAAGGCGCAGCGGCAGGAGCCCTACTATGAACAAAGATAACGTCAAACTGGCTATCGCCCCGATCGGCTGGACTAACGATGATATGCCGGAGCTCGGCAGCGAAAACACTTTCCAGCAGATCGTCAGCGAAATGGCGCTGGCCGGCTTTACCGGCAGCGAAGTCGGCAGCAAATATCCGCGCGACCCGGCGGTCCTCAAGCCGATGCTGGATATCCGCGGCATTCAGATCTGCAACGCCTGGTTCAGCACCTTTTTCGCCAACGGCCAGCGGGAAAAAACCATTGATGAATTCGTCAATCACATGAACTTCCTTCATGCGATGGGGGCGAAAGTGATTGGCTGCTCCGAGCAGAGCGGCAGCATCCAGGGGCTGGATAAACCGATCCTCGGCGATGCGAAGCCGTGCTTCAGCGACGAAGAGTGGCAGCGGGTAGCGGAAGGCTATAACACCCTCGGCCGCCTGGCGGCGGAGAAGGGGATGCAGGTCTGTCTGCACCACCACATGGGCACCGGCATTCAGACCACCGCGGAAATCGACAAATTTATGTCGCTGGTGGACGAGCGCGTCTTCCTGCTGTTCGATACCGGCCATGCCTGGTATTCCGAAGGCGGCGAAGCGCCGATGCTGGCGATCCTCAAAAAGTATCTGCCGCGCATCAACCACGTTCACCTGAAAGACGTCCGTCCGCCAGTGATCGACCAGGTGCGCCGCGACGGCCTGTCGTTCCTCGACGGCGTGAAAAAAGGCACCTTCACCGTCCCGGGCGACGGGGTGATCGATTTCCGTCCGGTGTTCAAGCTGCTGGACGACTTTGGCTATAAAGGCTGGATGGTGGTGGAAGCCGAGCAGGATCCTGCTCTGGCCAATCCTTTCGAATACGCCGTCAAAGCGCGCAAATATATCCGCGAAACGGCAGGGATCTAATCGTTGTGACATTTTCAGGCCATACCGGGTATGGCCTGCTTTTTTTCCTTCCTCAACCGGACTCAGGGCTTAACCACGGCGCCGTACCGTCCCCTCTCCCTGATTCAGGGCTCAACCACGGCGCCGGACAGTTCCCTCTCCCGGATTCAGGGCTTAACCACGGCGCTGTACCGTCCCCTCTCCCTCAGGGAGAGGGCCAGGGTGAGGGTGACGATGACGGGTAAAGCGTCACTTCACTTCCGCCAGCGCGGTCTTATCCACATAAGGTTTCATCAGCGCGTCGGCTTCCTTCTGCGCCGTCTGCACCGCCGCTTCCGGCGTCACTTTGGCATCATTGACCACCGCCGCCAGCTGGTTCTCCATCGCCTTACGCACCGCCACGGTCTCCCAGGTGGAGTACCACGGATGGGCGTACTTCAGCTGCTCAAGCGCGATCGCCGCCCGCGGATCCTGCTGCAGATAGGCCTTCATCTCCGGCATATCGTATGACGCCTTGCGCGGCGAGAAGTAGCCGGTGAAGCGGCTCCACGCGCCGTTCACCTCGGGGCTCACCAGATAGGTCAGGAACTGATACGCCGCTTTCTTCTGCGCCTCGTTGATGCCTTTAAAGCTCACCAGGCTGGCGCCGCCGATCGGCACCGCGCGCTGCTCTTTGGCTGGCAGCATCGCCACCCCAAGCTCAAAGTCTTTGCTGTTCTCGCGCATAAAGCCCAGCGCGCCAGTGCTGAGCATCGCCATCCCGAGCTTACCGGAGAAGAACGCGGCGCTGATCTGCTTCGAGTTCAGCACCCCGGACGGCATCACCTTGTCCTTGTAAATCAGATCCTGCCAGAAGCGCAGGGCGCCGATGGCGGTCGGCGAGTTGTAATAGACCTCGCCCGGATAGTCTTCGTTAAAATATTTCCCGCCGTTGGCGCGCACCAGTGCCGAGAAGATCCAGCCGCCGTAGTCGTCGTTGGTCGACGGCAGCATGATCCCCCACTGGCCTTTGCTTTCGTCGGTCAGCTTTTTGGCATCGCCCAGCAGCTCGGCCCAGGTCTGCGGCGGCTGTTTGATCCCGGCCTGATCGAACATCGTCTTGTTGTAGTAGAGGATCGGCGTCGAGTTATGGAACGGGATCGCATAGGTGGTGCCCATCACCTGGGCGTTCTTATGCATCGCGGGCCAGAATTCCTTTTGCAGAAAATCGCCAGCCTTTTGATCGCCATATTTAAACAGCTCGTCCATCGGCAGGATCTCATCCTTCAGCGCCAGATCGGTGGTGAAGTTGGCGGACATGATCACCAGCGCCGGCGGCTGGCCGGCCTTCTGCGCCGATTCGGCTTTGATCTTGGTGGTGTCGTAGTTGCCGGTGAAGATGCCGCGCACTTCGACATCCTGCTGCGAGTCGTTGAATTGCTTAATGACGCGGGTCATCTCCATGGTCAGCTTGCCGTCCACCGGCGCCGGGAACATGAAGTCTATTTTCTCTTTCGCCAGCGCCGCGCCGCTCAGGGCAAGACTGAGGCCAACCGCGACCACCGTAAGAGGTTTAAACATGATTACACTCCATCAGTAAATTATGCTGGGTCTCAGCATGAAAAAGATGCACATCGGCAGGCGAGAAGCCGACCAGTAGCGACTCGCCTTTCTCCGGCACCGTGCCGCGGTGGCGGCGGCTAAAGCGCAGGGTGCCGATCGGGGTGCTGACGTGGAGCAGGTAATCGGCCCCCATCAGTTCTCGTTGCAGAACGGTGGCCGGCAGGCGCAGATGGCCCTCCTCCACGCGGTCGGTAATATGTTCCGGGCGAACGCCCAGCCAGACGCGGGTCTGATCCCGGTGGCGCGGCGGCAGCGGATAGCGCTGTTCTCCCAACAGTACTTCACCGTTGGCGCAGGGCAGCGACAGCAGGTTCATCGCCGGCGAACCGATAAACCCGGCGACGAACAGGTTGGCCGGGTTGGCGTACAGATACTCCGGGCGCCCGACCTGCTGTACGTGGCCACCGTTCATCACCACGATGCGGTCGGCCATCGACATCGCCTCGGTCTGGTCGTGGGTCACATAGATGGTGCTGGTTTTCAGCTGCTGATGGAGGGCCATAATGCTGTCGCGCACTTCGCTGCGCAGGCGGGCGTCGAGGTTGGAGAGCGGCTCGTCCATCAGGAACAGCCGCGGATTGCGCACAATCGCCCTGGCCATCGCCACCCGCTGGCGCTGGCCGCCGGAGAGCTTCGCCGGTTTGCGGTCGAGCAGCGCCTCCAGCTGCAGCATCTGCGCCACCTTATCCACCCGCGGCTGCCAGCTGCTTTTCTCTTCCTTGCGCACCTTCATGCCGAAGGTGATGTTGTCGCGCACCGACAGATGCGGAAACAGGGCATAGTTCTGGAAGATCATCGCGAAGTTGCGCTCGCGCGGCGTGGTGGCGGTGATGTTCTCATCATGCAGCCAGATTTGGCCTTCGCTGACCGGCTCCAGGCCGGCGAGCAGGCGCAGCAGGGTGCTTTTCCCGCAGCCCGACGGGCCGACCAGCACCACGAATTCGCCTTCGTGAATATCCAGCGACAGGGCGCTGAGCGCCGGTTTACCGTCGAAACGTTTACTGATATTTTGCAGACTGAGCATAGCGGTTAGCGCTCTTCCGTTGGGCAACTGATGTTTTCGTCGTACAGCCACGGCCCGGCGTAGTGGGCCAGCGAGTGCTGGTAGCTCACCCACTGCTCACCGACCTGACGGTGCATCAGGCACGAGGCCGGAGAGAGGTCGTAATAGGGCCGGGTGTCTTCGTGGCAGTACGGCACCTGATGAACGGTGCCGGGAATGGTGGAGATCAGCGCCTGGCGATACTGGGTCATGGTCAGGCTGTGGTTATGGCCGCAGAAGATGCGCGTCAGCGACGGGAAACGCTCCACCAGCGCCAGCAGACGGTGGCCGTTTTCGCAGGCGATCGGGTCCATCTGCGCATTGCCCAGCGGCAGCGGCGGGTGGTGCATAAAGATCGTTGCCGGTTTGTCGCCGCCCTCGAACAGTTGCGCCTCCAGCCAGCTGATGGTCTCGTCGGTCAGCCAGCCTTTTGACGTGCCGGCATGACTGGAGTCGATAAACAGCAGGCGGGTGGCGAAGTCATCCACCACATAGCGCATATTTTGCGGATCGTTGCCCAGCTGCGGGCACAGCGGGTGAAGATGCTCCAGAAAATGGGCTTTGTCGTCGTGGTTGCCGGGGATCAGATACAGCGGATAGTTCAGGCTGCCGAGGATCTGGCGGGCGACCTGATACTCCTCCGGACGGCCGCAGTTGACGATATCGCCGCTCACCACCACCGCATCCGGGCGTTCGCGCAGCGCGTTAAGTTGAGAAACCACATCAGCATTGGCGGCATTGACGTCGATAAAGCCATACAGCTTCTCGCCACGACTGCGGAAATGGGTATCGGAAATGTGCGCTAACAGCATGAATAACTCCTTATTTGATCCCGGAGAAGCCGAAGCTTCGCAGGAACTGTTTCTGGAAAAGGATGAACGCCAGCATCAGCGGCAGGCAGACCATCAGCGTCCCGGCGCCGATGGTGCCCCACTGGCCGCCGGATTCAGCGCCCATGGCGAAAGAGACCAGCCCAACCGTCAGCACCTGCTTATCGGGATCGTTGAGCATCATCAGCGGCCACAGGTACTCGTTCCAGTGGTAGGTAATGCTGACGGTGGCGAAGGCCAGCACCGACGGCCAGGACATTGGCAGCAGCACGCGGAACAGCACCTGCCACCAGCGGCAGCCCTCCATCAGCGCCGCCTCCTCCAGCTCTTTCGGGATGGCGAGGAACGCCTGACGCATCAGGAACACGCCGAACGCCGAGGTGAAGTAGGGCATCATCACCCCGGTGAGGGTGTTGAGCAGGCCGAAGGTTTTCAGGGTCAGCATGTTCGGCACCATCATCACTACCGGCATGATCATCAGCTGCACCAGGAACAGGAGAAACAGCGTCTGCTTGCCGCGAAACTCGTGGCAGGCGAAGACGTACCCGGCGGTGGTGATGGTCAACAGCTGCACGAAGAAGGTGCCGAAGGTGAAGATAAGGGTGTTGGCGTACAGGCTCAGCCAGTCGGCGCTGTTCCAGGCGTCGCGGAAGTTATCGAGGGTCAGCGGCAGGCGGGGCAGCAGCGAGGCCATATCTTCCCCGAAGGTGGTAGCGCTGAACGAGGTCGCCAGCATCCAGATAAATGGGCTGATCCACAGCAGCGCCAGGCAGCACATTAATACTGTCAGCGTAAAGGGCGACGAGCGGCGCAGGCGCAGCCACAGCGGACGGGCGGCGGCGGGCGTGCGGACCAACAGCGGCGAGATTTCAGCGCTCATAGTGGGCTCCTTTCTCCAGCAGTTTCAGGTTAATCAGCGAGAAGGCGAACAGCCCGGCCAGGGTCAGGAAGGTGGCGGCGGAGGCTTTGCCGAGGTCGTGGGTATCCCAGGCGAGATTCTGGATGTAATAGAGCAGCACGGTGGTGGCGTTGTCCGGCCCGCCGCGGGTCATCACCGCCACGTGGTCGATCTGGGTGATGGAGTAGATCAGCGCGGTGGTGATCACAAAGCTTAGCGTCGGGCGCAGCAGCGGTAACGTGACCTTAAAAAAGACCTGCGTGCGGCTGGCCCCCTCCATCAGCGCCGCTTCCCGCGTCGAGGCCGGAATGCTCTGCAGCCCGGCGAGGAAAAACAGCATGTAGTAGCCGGCGAACTTCCATACGCCGATCAGCGCCAGGGCCAGCAGCGCGCTGTTGCTGCGCCCCAGCCAGTTGTTGTTCATCGGCCCGAACAGCTTCGCCAGATAGTGGTCGAGCAGGCCGAGGCCGGGCATAAAGATAAACAGCCACAGCGCGGCGGCGCTGACCATCGGGATAATCATCGGGAAGAAGAAGGCGGTGCGCAGCCAGCGGTTGACGCGATGGTTCTCGCTCAGGGCGACCGCCAGCAGCAGGGCGAGGGTCACCCCGGGCACTACCGTCAGCAGGATATAGAGCAGGTTATTGCCCAGCGACTGCCAGAAGACGTTATCGGCAAACAGGCGGGCGAAGTTATCCAGCCCGACGTACTGCGCGCCGTCGCTGGCCATGCGGGTATCAAACAGGCTGTCATACACCGAACGCCCCAGCGGGAACCAGGTAAACAGCAGTAAAAACAGCAGGGAAGGCGACAGGATCAGCCAGGGAAGCCAGGTCTTTCTCATGGTGACGCGCATCTCGTTCAGCCATTTATCGAAGCCCGGATTGTGGGAAGCAATGACTACAGAGGCATGGCGGGGAGATGACGGTTTGATGAAGCGACGGGGAAAACGCCGGGCGAGCGGGCCGCCCGGCGGGAGAGAACCATCAGAAGTCGGCTTTCAGCACCGCGCGGTAGCGGGCTTTGCCTTCGCGAACGTGCTTCAGCGCTTCGTTAATTTGCGACATCGGGAACAGCTCGGTGGTCGGGGCCACTTTGCTGCGCCCGGCGAATTTCATCAGCTTACGCAGTTCGGACGGATTACCGGTCGCCGAGCCGGAGATGCTGCGGTCGCCGCCGATCAGGGTAAAGGCCGGTACCGGGAAAGGCTTCATCACCGCGCCGACGGTGTGGAAGTTGCCGCCGTAAGCCAGCGCCTGGAAGTACGGCTGCCAGTCGAGATCCACCGCCACGGTGTTGATGATCAGGTCGAACTGACCGGCCAGCGCTTTTAAGGCTTCAGGATCGCGGCTGTTGACCACGCGATCGGCACCCATCGCCAGCACTTCCTGCTCTTTCGCCGAGTTGGAGCTGAAGGCGGTCACTTCCGCGCCCATCGCCCGCAGCAGTTTAATGGCGATATGGCCGAGGCCGCCGATGCCGATCACGCCGACGCGGCTGGTGGCGGTGACGTGGTGGGTCAGCAGCGGTTTAAAGACGGTGATGCCGCCGCACAGCATCGGGCCGGCGGACGCCAGATCGATGCTCTCCGGCAGGGGGATCACCCACTGCCAGTCGGCGCGCAGCTTATTGGCGAAGCCGCCGCGGTTGAGAATGGTCGGCACCGAGCCTTCCAGACAGTTGATCTGGTTGCCGCTGATGCAGGCGTCGCAATGGCCGCAGCTGCGCGCCGTCCAGCCGATGCCGACCTTCTGGCCAATCTTCAGCCCTTTATCCTGCGCCGCGCTGCCCAGCGCCGCCACCCGGCCAATCACCTCGTGACCGGCTACCAGCGGGTAGCTCGACATTCCCCATTCGTTGTCGATCATCGACAGGTCCGAATGGCAGATCCCGCAGTATTCCACTTCAACTTCGACATCTTCCGGCTGCAGCTCGCCGGCATCGTATTCCCACAGCGACAGATCGGCGCCCGCTTCTTTGGCGGCGTAGCTTTTAATGATGCTCATGTTCATTTCCTTGGGGTTGGCGTGATAACCCAGAAAGTGTAGAGCATGGTATTCCCCGGCGCTTGGCAATCGGAGGGGTCGCGAAGCGGGCGGACCAGCCGCCCGTTAAGGTCAGCGGCTGGCCAGCGGCCACTGGTTAAGGCGGATGCCGCGCTGAGGGGCGTTCTCGGCAAAATCATCCAGCACTGCCTGCACGTCCGGGTCGAGGTAGCCGACGCTGTCGTGCTCGACGATCACCACGCTCTTTTCCGGAATCTTCGCCAGCAGGGCCAGCAGATGCGGATTGTGCATAAAGGTCAGATTCTGCTGGATGCGCAGCACGTAGTGGTCATCGTAGCGCGCCAGCTGCAGCGAGTGGCGATGGCTGCGCCAGAGGCTGAAAGCCATCTGGGTGGCAAGACCAATCCCAATCCCCGCCAGCATGCCGAAGGCAATAATCCCGCCGATGGTGGCGAGGAACGGAACGTACTGCGCCGCCCCCTGGCGGAACTGCTCGATGAACAGCCGCGGCGTCGCCAGCTTATAGCCGGTATACAGCAGCACGGCGGCGAGGCTGGCGAGCGGGATCAGGGTCAGCAGGCCGCTGAACCACAGGCCGCAGATCAGCAGCAGGACGCCGTGGATAAAGATCGACAGTTTGCTCTGCGCGCCATTGCTGACGTTCACCGAGCTGCGGACGATCACCGCGGTGATCGGCATCGCCCCCAGCACGCCGGAGAGCAGATTGCCGACGCCCTGGGCGACCATTTCGCGGTTCGGCGAAGGCGGCGGATTTTGCGGGCGCAGCTTTTTCAGCGCCTCCTGGCTGAGCAGGGTTTCGAGGCTGGCGACCAGCGCCAGGGTCACCGCCACCACCCACACCGACGGATTGCGCCACGCGCTCCATGCGGGAGACTCCAGCTCGCCCAGCAGATCGCCGAGGCTGCCGAACGCCGGCAGGGTAATACGCGGCAGAGCGGCCAGCTGCTGCGGCGCAAAATGGGTCAGCAGCAGGGTGGTCACGCAGCCGAGCAGGACGGCGATCAGCGGCCCGGGGATCCAGCGCAGGCTCTTCACCCGGCGGATAAGCGGCGAGCCCCACAGCCAGAGCACCAGCAGACCGCCCGCGGCGACAGCAATCGCCTTGATGGAGAAAGCGGCATTGCCCTGAACCACTTCGGCAAGCCCGGTCTCTTCCGCCGTGCCGAGCGCGACGGGGATCTGCTGCATAATCAGCAGGATGCCGATCGCCGCCAGCATGCCTTTGATGACGCTGGCGGGAACGAGGGAGATAAAGCGCCCGGCCCGCAGAATGCCGAACAGCAACTGCAGCACGCCGGCCAGCACCAGCGCCATCAGGAAGACGGAGAAGGAACCCAGGGATTCAATGGCGGCGACGACGATGGTGACCAGTCCGGCGGCGGGGCCGCTGACGGCGAAGCGGGAGGGGCTGAGGGCGGTGACGACCAGGCCGCCGATGATGCCGGTCAGCAGGCCGACGAAGGGCGGTAAGCCGCTGGCCTGGGCGATGCCGAGGCACAGCGGCAGGGCGACAAGGAAGACGACGATGCCGGCGAGAGAGTCCTGACGAAGCGTGTTCATGGGGCGTGCTCCTGCGGTGAGAGGTGTTCGACGAGGGTGGTTAAATGGCCGGAAGCCAGATCGTAGACGCAGCCGTGCAGGCTGAGCGGCCGCCCGCTGGCGAGCACCGTCTGCACCGGCTCACTCTCCAGCAGACGGGCGAACTGGGCGCGAACGTTGGCTTCCACCAGGGCGTCCAGCGCATGGCGAGAGGGCTCCGCGTCGGTGCTGGCGCCGGCGCCGGGGGAGGCCGCAACACAACAGTCATCGGCGATCTGCGCCATTTCGTGATGCAGGGTGTGGCGCAGCTGGCCGATGCGGCGAGCCAGCGCCGAGGACTCCTGCGCCAGCGGCAGGGTGGGCAGGGAGAGCGCCGCCTGCACACCGCCGCAGCCGTAGTGGCCGCAAAGCACCACCCGCTCCACCTCAAGGTAGTGGAGGGCATACTGCAGGACGCTCATGACGTTGTCGTCGGCGGGGTCGAGCATGTTGGCGATATTGCGGTGGACAAAGAGCTCGCCGGGCTGGCTGCCGGTGAGCACCTCGGCGGGCACGCGGCTGTCGGAGCAGCCGATCCACAGCGAGTGGGGCCGCTGCCCGTCGACCCATTTTTCGAAATAGTCCGGGTCATGCTGACACTTCTGCAGCGCCCAGCTGCGGTTGCGGGCCAGCAAAGGTTTTAACGTCGTCACAAGTATTCTCCTGAGTTAATTCATCGAGTGAATATGTCCATCAAGACTCGTACAGCGACTAGTAAAAATAGTGTTTACCGGAACCCTTCACGCCTGAGGAAAATCCTGGAATAAACGGCAAAAAGAAAACTTTTCATTAATGTAAAGTTATAAAAATATTGATGAAATTAATATTTGGCTGCGGAGTGGGTGAATAACAAAAAAGCATTGGCTAAAACTTTCTGGAATATATGGGAATGATGGTGGGTGGGGTTGGGGGGAATATTTGAGGAGTGGATATTGGGGATGAGTGGGGAGCGTTGGGTTGTGTTGAGGTATGCGGGTGAGAGTGATGTGAGAACAATTTGAGATGATTTTGAGTGGGGTTTGGGGGATAAAGGGGGAAAGGGGAGTGGCTGGCAGGTGGAGCTGGGTTTGCGGGAGGGGGCAGTGGTGATGGCTGATGTTATTGGCGCCCTGGAATAGCGGCAAAAGGTGACGCCGCGCAGGATAGCGCTGTTTTTTTCAACACTTAGCGCGATGACGACACGCTGTCGCTTGCATGACCGCCGACGACAGGTATAATCCAGAACGTTTCCGCATCCCCTTCAGTGCCGAAGTGGCGAAATCGGTAGACGCAGTTGATTCAAAATCAACCGTAGAAATACGTGCCGGTTCGAGTCCGGCCTTCGGCACCATCGGAACATCAATAGACGTCAACGGACGTCTTTTTTTGTGTCTGAAATCCCCGTCATACAAGGCTTTCCGCGATTTTCCTTTCAACAGTAGTCAATCTGAGTCAACCCACATCAAGTCGCTTGTGAGTATAGAACCGAGTATATATGCTGGTTCGATAATGGTTGTATACTCACAGCGGCACATGGAAGGAGAACTTTTATGGCTCTGACAGATATCAAAGTGCGTTCTGCAAAACCGCAGGAAAAGGAGTACACCCTAGTTGATGGGGATGGCATGTTTTTGCTGATTCACCCCAACGGCTCAAAATACTGGCGGTTCCGCTTTCGCTTCGGTGGCAAGCAACACTTGATGGCGTTTGGTGTTTATCCTGAAACGTCACTGGCTGATGCTCGTCAAAAAAGGGAAGAGGCCAGAAGGCTTGTTGCTGCTGGAATCGATCCTCGCGAACACAAACGTGCTGTGAAAGAAGAACTGGCGAAAGAAGATATTACCTTTGAGTCAGTTGCCAGAGAGTGGCATGGCGCTAATAAGAAATGGTCGGAAGACCATAGCCGACGGGTGCTTAAAAGTCTGGAAGATAATCTGTTCCGTGCAATTGGCAAACGTAGTATTGAGGAGCTGAGAACTCGCGATCTGCTTGCTCCTATCAAAGTTGTAGAAGCTACAGGCCGTTTTGAAGTAGCTTCTCGTCTTCAGCAACGGACAACTGCCATAATGAGGTATGCCGTTCAAAGTGGCTTGATTGATTACAACCCGGCTCAAGAGATGGCTGGGGCAGTTGCTTCCAGCAACCGTATCCATCGACCTGCACTTGAGCTGAAACGCCTACCTGAACTACTCCACCGAATTGACTGTTACACGGGACGCTTGTTGACCCGCCTGGCCGTTGAACTCACCTTGTTGATATTCATTCGCTCTAGCGAATTGCGCTTTGCTCGTTGGTCTGAAATAGATTTTGAAACGGCAATGTGGACGATACCGGCTGAACGAAAAGCTATCGAAGGGGTAAAGCACTCACACCGGGGTTCAAAGATGCGCACACCTCATTTGGTGCCATTATCTCATCAGGCTTTAGCAATCCTCAAACAGGTTCACAAGCTTAGCGGCGGGCGCGATTTTGTTTTCGTTGGAGATCACAACCCTCGTAAACCGATGAGTGAAAACACGGTGAACAAGGCACTTCGTGTTATGGGTTATGACACAAAAGTAGAGGTTTGTGGGCATGGTTTCAGGACAATGGCCTGTAGTTCGCTGATTGAGTCAGGATTATGGTCTAGGGATGCGGTTGAACGGCAGATGAGCCATATGGAGCGTAACTCTGTTCGAGCTGCGTATATTCATAAGGCGGAGCATTTGGACGAGCGTAGATTGATGCTGCAGTGGTGGGCGGATTATCTTGATGCAAATCGGGAGAAAGGAGTCAGTGCATTTGATTTTAAAACATAAGGAACAGTTAAATACTCAATTAAAACAGTATATTAGAATAATTAATAATTAAGCCATTAACGATCACTGCTTCTTCGGGGGGTAACGCTCTTCTGTAGAGAAGCTACTGCACATAAAATACTTATTGACTTTGATATCAGCCTGAGCAAATATAAGTGCATCAACTCACTTTTATTACAGTAGCGGTCGTACAGAAGAGAGTGATTTGTGCGATTGGTTCCAGCCTTTCGCGAACCTCAAACCCGAAGCGTCTAAACCAGGATAGGAGATCGAATCCATGGCATTTTATCAAGTTTCTTACGATTTGCAAAAGCAGATTATTACACTTAGCGTAACAACAGAAGTAAACCCGGCAGCGACTGATGCTAACGTTATGACTTTACAAGGTTCACTATCTCTCACTAAGTTGCTGCGTAAATTCATTGGGCTGTTCTGGTTTTGGTAATATAACTCTCGCTTCACATATAAAGTTATGCAGGCGTGGATTATCAAAATAAGGGCTTCATGAGCTCATAGCTAAGCCCTTTTTATCCTCTTTAAGATTAGTCCATCAGTGATGATGCACTTAACTGAGGCCATTATGCCAACAAAGTTATACAAGATAGGTGATTTGGCTGATATTCGCTCAGGCTATACCTTCCGGGGGGCTGTCGAACCGGTGTCTGATGGGGATGTACGCATATTACAAATTAAGGACCTTGAGCTGGATTGGCAGAGAGATTCTGAAGCTTTACCGGCGATTAGTTGGGAGCAACGTGTTGAACCACCTTTCCTCAAACAAGGTGAGATCGTCGTTGCCGCCAGGGGGAACCGGAACGTCGCGGTTGTCTATAGCAGTGACATCCCAGTGGTAGCTACCAGCCAGTTTCTGATCGTTACCCTTCGAAGGGAAGAGCACGAGATAGCTCCTGAATACCTGTGTTGGGTACTTAACCACCCGATGACACAACAGATGTTTAATCGCAGTGGTACAAACATCCAGCTTGTTACTAAAGCAGCATTGTTAGATGTGGAGGTTCCAGTTCCACCTGCGCATACGCAACGACAACTTATTGAGCTTCAACGAGTCTGGCAGGAAGAAGATAAACTTATCAGTAAGTTACAACATAATCGCCACCAACTTGAGCTTGGCATTTTGCAGAAATTACTTAAGGATAAATAGATTATGAGCAACAAAATCGATCAAGACCGTATTAACAGGGTGCTATGGGGCGTGTGCGATATCTTCCGTGGCACTATCAGCCCTGATACCTATAAAGACTTCATCCTTACTATGTTGTTCCTGAAGTACATTTCTGATGTGTGGCAGGATCACTACGATGGATACAAAAAAGAGTATGGTGAAGAGCCGGAACTGATCGAAGAAATGATGAAGAATGAACGATTCGTTCTGCCTAAAGAGGCCAGTTTTTATGCGCTTTACGAGCGTCGTAATGAACCTGGTAACGGCGAGCGTATCGACGAGGCCCTTCACGCGATTGAAGAAGCCAATGGTACTAAGCTGAAAGATGCAGGGAAAAGTGTTTTCCAAGATATCTCTTTTAACACAGATAAACTAGGTGAAGAGAAGCAAAAGAACGGGATCCTCAAAGACCTGTTAGTGGAGTTCGCTAACCCAGAGCTGAACCTTAAGCCTAGTCGCGTGGGCGGGCTGGACGTAATCGGTAATGCGTATGAATACTTGATCGGAAAGTTTGCTGCAAACAGTGGTCAGAAGGCGGGTGAGTACTATACCCCACCGGAAGTGTCTGAGCTTATGGCTGAACTCTTAGATCCACAACCGGGAGATACTATTTGCGATCCCGCGTGCGGTTCTGCGTCCTTACTGATGAAATGTGGTCGTAAGGTAGTGCAGCATCATGGCTCCAAACAGTATGAACTCTATGGCCAAGAAGCCATCGGTTCAACTTGGTCGCTAGCGAAAATGAATATGTTTTTGCATGGTGAGGATAACCACAAAATAGAATGGGGCGATACTATTCGTAATCCCAAGCTGCTGGATAAAAATGGCGATTTAATGCTGTTTGATGTGGTTACCGCCAACCCACCTTTCTCTTTAGATAAGTGGGGACATGATGACGTAGAAAACGATAAGTTTGGTCGTTTTCGTCGTGGTTTGCCGCCAAAAACAAAGGGTGATTACGCATTTATTCTGCATATGATCGAAACCATGAAGCCTAAAACTGGGCGCATGGGCGTTGTGGTCCCTCATGGCGTGCTGTTTCGCGGTTCTAGCGAAGGCAAAATCCGACAGAAGTTGATTGAAGAAAACTTGCTTGATGCGGTGATCGGATTACCTGAAAAACTGTTTTACGGCACAGGTATTCCAGCTGCGATTCTGATCTTTAAAAAGCAGAAAGTGGACGATAACGTGTTGTTCATCGATGCCAGTCGTGAGTTTAAACCGGGTAAGAACCAAAACCAGCTCACTGATGAGAATATTCGTGACGTTGTTAAAGCTTATCAAAATGGTGATAACATTGATAAATATGCTCATATTGCCAACCTGCAAGAGATCCGCAACAACGACTATAACTTAAATATCTCCCGTTATGTCGATACCTTTGAAGAAGAAGAGCAAATTGATCTGATGATTATACATGCTGAACGCGAGCAACTTAAAGGACAGCTGGCTGCATTAGAGGACCAAATGGCTTTATATTTAAAGGAGTTGGGTTATGGTGCCTGAGGGATGGAGTCTAGTAGATGCTAATAGAATTTGTGAGTCTATTTCTGTTGGCGTCGTTATTAAACCTTCTCAGTATTACGTTGATGAAAGTGTGGGAATAAAAGCATTTAGATCAGCAAATGTGAGAGAAGGGTTTATTAATGACTCTGATTGGGTCTATTTTTCTCAAGAAGGGCACTTGGCGAATAAGAAGAGTCAACTTAAAACAGGCGATGTTTTAATTGTAAGGACAGGGTATCCCGGTACAGCTTGCGTCGTTACTCCAGAATTTGAAGGGGCAAATGCAATAGATATTGTTATAGCTAGGCCTAAGAAGGATAAGGTGCTTCCTGAATATTTGTGCGCTTACACAAATTCTTCGGTTGGCAAGTCACAAGTATTAAGCCTCCAGGGCGGGATGGCACAAAAACATCTTAATGTTAGTGCCTACCAAACATTAAAAGTAAAACTACCTCCATTATCTGAACAGAGACAAATTACTCAAATATTGTCTACTTGGGAGAAAGCGATCTCAATTACTGAGAAACTGCTTGTCAATAGCCGGCAGAAGAAGAAAGCAATTATGCAACAACTGCTTACAGGGAAGAAACGCTTTGAGGGGTTTAATCGCGAATGGAGTAAGGTTAAAGTTAGTGACATGGGAAGCATATTTTCCGGAGGTACACCAGATACAACTGAGACAGAATATTGGAACGGGGGTATTAGCTGGTTAACTCCTACTGACGTTACATCCTTGAAAAGTCGGTATGTATTTAATACAAATAAGACAATATCAGAAAAAGGTTTAAAAAATAGTTCGGCAAAGATGCTTCCTAAGGGAGCATTACTTGTTTGTACAAGAGCAACTGTTGGTGCAATGGCTATTTCTGCAACAGAAATAACGACCAATCAGGGGTTTAAAAATTTAGTTCCGAACTCCGATTTTTCTGTTGAGTTTCTTTACTATCTATTCATGTTCAATGTTAAAGAATTAGTTAGAAAATCATCTGGTTCAACATTTTTAGAATTATCAAAATCAGACTTTGAAAAAATAACTTTTTTATGTCCTTGCTTAGATGAACAACACAAAATTGCTTCTGCCCTGACTACGGTTGATAATGTTATTAATGTGCTACAACAAAAACTAGATTACTTGAAACAAGAAAAAAAAGCGTTGATGCAGCAATTGCTCACCGGCAAACTCCGGGTGAAAATGGAGGCGGTGTGACTGATAAGTACGTAGTTCATGCCTCTATAAGGGCGTTTTTATTTTATAAAAATGCAAATTGCAGAGTGCTTGAGTTGGGTATCGGCTTGAAACAAAGGCTCCTCAGTTATACCGAGAGTCTATGGCTGAGTTGTATGGCAAAGACATTCCCATTTTTGAAGAGCACCTTCTCAATATTTATAATTAAGTTGGGGTTGGTTAAAGTTCAATCGCTAGAGGTCTGCAGATGGTTTGTCAGAAAGGGGGGCGCTGAGTTTCTAGGGAGATTGAATACTGCAATCTTAAGGTCGTTTTGGTTATGGCTTATTGGGATTGCTCGGTATGTAGTAGACAGTTCTGTCAATAGGCAACCGTACTCCATCAATGGAAGATTAAGCCTAAACGATAGGGGAGTATAATGAGCAACCAACATGCCCCAAAATTTCAGGAAGAATTTAGCGCTAAGATGCCGGCTTTGGCGCTACTGACTAACCTTGGCTGGTCTTACCTTTCTTCTGATGAGGCTCTAGCTACCCGAGCAGGCAAACCTGATCAGGTTGTGTTAACACACCTTCTTAGGGAGCAGCTGGCAAAGCGTACTTTTACGTTTGGTGGGCAAGAGTATTCCCTTTCTGACAAAGCCATCGATAATCTTATTGCTGAAGTCAACAGCCCGGCCCTGAATCAGGGATTACTTACTGCCAATGAGCGTCTCTATAACCACTTGATGTACGGTATTTCCGTTACCGAGTTTATCGATGGTAAAAAGGCGAACCCAACTATTGCCTTAATCGATTGGCATCATCCAAAGAATAACAGCTTTGTCTTTACCGAAGAGTTCACAGTAACGCGCGCTAACGGTGTTGGATCCCGTAGGCCTGATATCGTCTGTTTTGTGAACGGTATTCCATTGGTGGTCATTGAGGCAAAACGTCCGGATGGTAATGCTAAAAAAAACCCAACCATTGGTGAAGGAATATCACAAACTCTGCGCAATCAGCGGCACGATGAAATTCCGCGCTTGTTTGTTTACAGCCAGTTGCTGTTATCGATTAATGGTCATGATGGTCGGTATGGTACTTGTGGAACATCGGCTAAATTCTGGGCCGCCTGGCGTGAAGAGGACCTCTCTGATGCTGAAATGTACGTCATCAAGAACCAAAAACTTCCGCCTGAACAGCTAGATAAGCTATTTGGTCACCGGCCGGTAGCGGCCAGAGATTGGTACCAGGGTTTGGTAGCTGCGGGTGAATTGGCCGTGACCGGGCAAGATAAGCTGTTAATCAGCCTATTGTTGCCTGAACGTCTGCTGGATATGGTTCGCTTTTATACGCTGTTTGATAAAAAGGTCGGCAAGGTTGTTGCTCGCTATCAGCAAGTGTTTGGTATCAAACGCTTGATTGAGCGTATCAATACCAAAAGACCTGATGGTAGCCGTGAAGGTGGCGTTATTTGGCATACCACCGGTTCGGGTAAATCGTTGACGATGGTATTTCTGAGCAAAGCGCTGATCTTGCATGAAAGCTTAAAGCAATGCCGCATTGTGGTGGTTACCGACCGCGTCGATTTGGAAAACCAGCTTAGCCGTACCTTTATCTCCAGTGGAGAGCTCTCTGGGAAGAGGGATAAGTCAGCGGCGATCGCGACATCCGGCAGGCGTTTGGCAGAGCAGATTGGTAAGGGCACTGAGCGTATTATCTTCTCGTTGATCCAGAAGTTTAATACCGCCATCAGGCAGCCTGAATGCATCAATACCAGTTCAGATATTATTGTGTTGATTGATGAAGGCCACCGTAGCCAAGGTGGTGAAAACCATATCCGCATGATGCAGGCATTGCCGAAAGCCGCATTCGTTGCTTTTACCGGTACTCCATTGCTGAAAGATGATAAAACGACCAATAAATTTGGTTCTATCATCCATGCTTATACGATGCAGCGAGCAACGGATGATAAAGCTGTAACTCCACTACTTTATGAAGAGCGCATTCCCGATCTGGATGTGAATGAACGAGCTCTCGATAGCTGGTTTGAGCGAATCACCGAAGGGTTAAGCGACCAGCAAAAAACCGATCTTAAACGCAAATATGCCAGTAAAGGGCAGATCTACACCGCAGACGATCGTATTCGTCTGATTGCATTAGATATTGCTAACCACTTCGTGAAAAACATCGATGAAGGATTAAAAGGTCAGCTTGCTTGTGACAGTAAAGCCGCTGCTATCAAGTACAAGAAATACCTGGATGAGGTCGGGCTGTTTGAATCAGCGGTGGTGATCAGCGCCCCTGACACGCGTGAAGGTAACACCGAAGTTGATGAATCTACCGCACCTGAAGTTGTTAAATGGTGGAAAGAGAATGTCGGTCAACAGGATGAACAATCCTACACCAGAAATGTGATAGACCGCTTTGATAAAGACGATTCGTTAAAATTGCTGATTGTGGTCGATAAGCTGCTAACCGGCTTTGATGAGCCCAAGAACGCTGTGCTTTACATCGATAAGCAGCTCAAAGGACACAACCTGATTCAGGCGATAGCACGAGTCAACCGTTTACACCCTAAGAAGAAATTCGGTCTGCTCATAGACTATCGTGGCATTCTTAAAGAGCTGGATACTACCATAGAGAAGTACCAGAAACTTGCATCCCGCACTCAGGGTGGTTATGAGATTGACGATCTCGCCGGGCTCTATAATCAGATGAGCACCGAATACAAACGTTTACCGCAGCTTTATAAAAACCTGTGGGCGATTTTTGACGGTGTGAAGAACAGACAAGATACCGAGCAACTGCGTCAGGTATTGGTGCCACGCATTGAAGACAAAAATGGCGAACTGGTCGATGTGCACCTGAAAATACGTGAAGACTTCTACGAGGCACTGACTGAATTTGCCAGTTGTTTAAAAGTTGCATTGCAATCAGCCACCTTCTTTGAAGACAAGAGCTTCAGTGAAGATGATCGCCGTCATTACAAAGAGACGGTGAAGCAGTTCTCCAGTTTACGCCAGTTAGTGCAGCAAGATGCCGGTGAGCGTATCGACTATGATGAGTATGCCGAGCAGGTCAAAAAGTTACTCGATAAGCATGTTGTTGGCGTAGAAGTTCGGGAGCCTGATGGTGTTTACGAAGTAAACAAGATGGGGCAAGCGCAGCCAGATGAGTGGAGCGAAGATAAAACCCGTAACGAAACCGACATCATAAAAACGCGTGTTACTCGTATGATCGAGCAAGAACTGCGTGATGATCCCTATGCGCAGGAAGCGTTCTCTAAGCTATTACGGCAAGCTATTGAAGAAGCTGAGAAGTTATTCGAACATCCGCTCAAGCAATACATGCTTTTCCGGGAGTTTGAAGAGCAAGTGCATGAACGCCGCTTGAATGATATTCCAGATGTATTTGCCGGCAACCATCATGCTCAGGCTTACTTTGGCGTATTCAAGAAAATGTTACCTGAGGTTTTCTCGATTACCGATTCGCAAGTTCAGGATAAATGGATAAAACTGGCTTTTGATGTGGACCGTTCAGTCGAAACCTCAGTGGCCGAAAACTCAATAAACCCGCAGAACATTGAAGCAGATATCAGGAAAAAGCTGCTGCCATTGATGTTTAAGGAATGCAAAGCCATTGGCGGCGGAATGGGCCAGGCGAAGAGGATCGTCGAGATGATTGTACAAATTACCCGTGTCGGATTGAGCGGAGTGTAAGCTGTGCCCATTCACACTCAAACGCAGGCTATGAGCTTTATCTACGGAGACGAGTGGATCAACTTTGACCGTGAGTCTCGTCCCTATGCCACAAGTCGCGTGTTGATTAAGGTGCATCCAGATTGCCGTGTGGTTGTTTCTGCACCTGAAGAGGCTGATGACCAGGCCGTTCTGACGGCAGTAAAGAAACGTGGGCGCTGGATTTATCAGCAGCTTAGGGATTTCCGCAGACAGATTGAATACATTACGCCACGTAAGTATATCAGCGGCGAGAGCCATTATTACCTTGGCAAACAATACTTGTTGAAGGTGATTGAAGAACCTGCGGAGGTACAACGCGTAAAAATGTTGCGCGGAAAGCTGGAAGTTACCTTGCGTCAGAAGAGCCCTGAAAAGGTCCGGCAGCTTCTTATTGATTGGTATAAAACTCGTGCCAAAGATGTTTTCGCCAAACGGCTCGAAGCCATGCTCGAGCAGGCTCTGTGGGTAAATGCTCCTCCCCCATTGCGTATTCTAACAATGCAAACACAGTGGGGGAGTTGTTCTCCTAACGGTCGGCTCACTCTTAACCCAAACTTGGTTAAAGCTCCCCGAGAATGCATTGACTATGTAATTTTGCATGAGCTGTGTCATCTAGCTGAGCACAACCATAGCGAGCGTTTTTACCGTTTGATGGGACAAGTTATGCCCGAGTGGGAAGTAGTCAAAACGCGGTTGGATGAGATGGCTGGGGTGATATTTTCTGATTTATGATGTGGAGATGAGACTTTAGCTTGGTGAGTAAAATGATTGAGGTATGTGTTCATCACCTCGCCAGTTGGAAGTACACTCAATTGCTAAGTAACTAAACAGACTTTAGTTGATCGGTTTGACGCAGCCGAGCTAATAAGAACCCTATCAGGGATGTATATATGGCCGTTCCTACCTACGATAAATTTATTGAACCAGTTCTCCGTTTTCTGGCAGGTAAACCTGAGGGCGTACCAGCTCGTGATGCGCATGAAGCTGCGGCAGATGCTCTTAATCTTGATGATAATCAGCGAGCAGAGGTAATAGCCAGCGGTCAGTTAGTTTATAAAAATCGGGCGGGCTGGGCACATGACCGTCTGAAGCGAGCTGGATTATCGCAAAGTTTATCCAGAGGAAAATGGTGCTTAACGCCCGACGGGGTTAAATGGGTACAGGCTCACCCCCAGCCACTCGCCGAAAAGGAAGTGAACCACCTGGCCTTTGATTTCATGAACGTGAAATTAAAACAGCAGCCAGATGCTGTCGATCTTGATCCAAGACCAGCTGCACCGAACCAGGAAGAGCTGGCAAAAAGCAGCCCTGACGATCGTCTTGATCAAGCGTTAAAAGAGCTACGGGATGCTGTTGCTGATGAGTTACTGGAAAACTTGTTGCAGGTATCCCCAGCGCGTTTTGAGGTTATCGTCCTGGATGTTCTTCATCGTCTGGGATATGGCGGACATCGGGATGATCTTCAGCGCGTAGGTGGTACTGGAGATGGTGGTATCGACGGAATTATTTCACTTGATAAATTGGGGCTGGAAAAAGTTTACGTGCAGGCTAAGCGCTGGCAGAACACTGTTGGTCGCCCTGAACTTCAGGCGTTCTATGGTGCGCTGGCCGGACAGAAGGCCAAACGAGGAGTATTTATTACTACTTCCGGCTTTACTTCTCAGGCGCGAGATTTTGCCCATTCCGTTGAGGGAATGGTACTGGTTGATGGTGAACGTTTAGTTCATTTGATGATTGAAAACGAGGTTGGCGTTTCCTCTCGTTTGGTTAAAGTGCCCAAACTGGACATGGATTATTTTGAGTAATGAGTGAATTCGAGCCGGAGGGACAGCTCCGGTGATTTGTCCGAAGTGTTTTCTCTCTAAGGGCTGGTTTTCGTGTTTCTGAGTTATCAGTGACATACATTTCGCTGTGTACTGTCTTTTCATCGCAGACAGTTCCCCCGTGAATCCTCGATACGTTGCTGCATCCAGCTCTCCACCTCACTTTTTCGCCAGCGGGAACTGCGCCCCAGCTTGATGGGTTTCGGGAACAGACCGTCTCCAATCAGTTTGTAGAACCACTTATCTGTCATACCGGTATACGTCGTGATAAAGCTCATATCGATAAGCGGGTCTTCAGCGCAAAGGACTGGGTTATTGGTAGTAGCCATGGAATCTCTCCCTCTGAAAATTAATGATGGGAGGAGTCCGGCGTGGTTGAGTTCTATTGCACACCAGTACTCCTTCAGAGGATAGGGATTGCCAGTAAAAAAATACCTGAGCGCCTTATCGGCAACGATAGGCTGGGGCGAATCTTGAGGGGATATCAGCGCTGGCTGCATCCAAAATTACGCTCGCCATCACCAGTAACCTTGGTATGGTCCTTTGCAAGATATGAAGCCCGTAATAATGCCTCCTGTAGTTGCTCGTTATTCCCTCGGTTAATCCAGTACACCGGGCTTTCCGGAAAGTGTGCCAGCGTTGCATACTCCTGAGTACCCACCCGTAAGGCGCTACACCACGCCTGTTTGATTAATCCTGCCAGTGAAGCCGGGTCGTTATAGTTGCCTGCGGAACACCAGACTTCGCGATTAAGCAACAACACCATGTGATAGTGCTTTTTACCGTTGCGTTCTCCATATTCCTTTGCCCATATATAACGCAGGTCGGTCATGCGTTTTCGGTTGCCCTCGCGGTGTTTACGAAGCAGATACACTGCAATCTTTACTTTCAGAGAGTCTATAAATCGGGAGATGACAGCAGCATCTGTAGCTGCTGGTACATTGGGTAGTCGTAGATCAACCCTCAGCATTAATACTCGCGGATAAGCCTTAAGGGCGTTCTGTAAGGTGTCGGTAATACGTTGTTGCCAGAAAGGATTAGAGGTGTAATTCATTATGGAAATCTCCAGTGGTTTGTTTTTCACATCAATGACTGGAGCTGTAAAAAAATACTCTTAAAAATAATCCTTCAGATAATTAAAACTGAGATTTGATGTTTCAACCTATCTTGATTAAATCATTTCTGATTACAAAAGGGTTATGAAGGTAACCCATAGGTTTAAGCGTAACAGAGAGAAAGGGTGTGTCAGGTATATATTACCAATCCGACAGTTTGTTCGATGTAAAGTGTGTACATCCGGTGGCCATGCACCATCAACCTGCTCCTGGCTGGTCCTCCAGTCACTCTGGAGTTAACGTTGTATGGGGAAGTTGATTGACTATGCTATTAAAGTGCCATCAGCTCAGTATTTAAAGGGGTTTTGTGCTATGAATGGAACGTTTTTTCCTTGTTTTTTCCGCTATCAGGCATCATTTTTAACACGAAAAATCTTCATTAACACCTTGGCTTAAGTTATCTTAAAAGGAGGCTTGAGAGAAGGAACTGGACATGAGTGATGAGCGTATAAAAAGGATGAGAATCAAATCTGCTCAGGAATTGGCAGGAGATGAACCAATGCTGATAAGGGAATATCTTTCAACCTTTCCATTGTCTATGCTCAGGCGCATATTAATATCGCTAAATATAACGATAGCAAACTCAAATTTCTCACAGATAGCCAATAATGCCCCGGCATTAATAGATTTTATTTGCTCGGATGTCGCTTCTGATAAAATAAAATCTCCTTTTGATAAGATAAATAAACTTGTAAAAGATGTAGAAAGTGACGCTTTCTCCGATGGTTGTATTGTATGGCTTAAAAATGATATCGAGGCATGCCACTATTTCTGGTGGAATCTGATGCAACTCGAATGGAAAGGTGTGTTTAAACTGCTCAGAGCGGATAATATACATCTCTACAGTGATGTGGGGAGTAAGCAGCAAGCTCAATGCGTCTTTGATACATTTTGTTTGCCCAGAGTCGTAGGCGGACATAAAGAACGTTATAAATCCATTTTTACCTTATTAAGTTTGTTGCCATTTAAAAATACTGAAATAAATCTTCTGATTTCACATTTATCCTGTAACTACAAGAGAGATAAAGAGATATGCAGGCATGAGGTCAATGTCACCTCTTTGATGAAAAGCAAAGAGTCGGTTTCTTTTTCAGTTCGTTACTTAAAGAAAAAAAATATGTTCCTGGCTGATTTAGAACCTCTCACGGAGAGTGAGAGTAAATATGCATTAATCACACAGCTTTATATGCTTACAAGAGAAGACAATTTTAAAGAGTTAGTCACTTCGTTGACTAAAGCTTGGTCACAAAAGAAGGTACGTGAAAAAAGAAAAGAGACGGATAAAAAACAGACTGCCGAACTTCTCGGCTTGAGCAAAGAAAGCATCAGGATGCTTAAGGAATTATCAAAAAAACACAGTATGGGCCAATCAGAACTGATGGATCTGGCTATACAGTCTTTGTTCGAGCAAATGCAATAATTCATTATAAAATCAGATATATATCATCATAATGTATGACGGTAGCTTCCGATCTCAGTGTGTATGTTTTAGTCGTAGTTGTCACGGGACTATGACACTCAGTGTCGCATTCAACTCCATCCGCGTAAAAACTCACCATTTCAGAAGACATATCCGTGCCACAGCCCCCCTTAAAGTGTGAACTCTCACCACACTGACTGAGGAAGATTAATGGCTGTCTACCGTAACGACCCCGATTTAAACCTGCTGGGCCAGTGCAGCAATGAAGAGCTGCAACTACTGGTTTCTATTCTGACCACTGACCCTCGTGACGGCGACATCCGCTGGACAGAGAGCCTGACCAGCACCCCGGAATACCGTCTGCTGGCACCGGAACACCGCCGCTACTGGCAACTGATAGCGGCTGAACTTCAGCGTTACGGGGCCAATACGCTGGTAAGTTTGATTAGGCTGGGGCAGGGCGTGACCTATCGAGAAATCCTTGGTGATGTTTGCGACAAACTTGATGTGAACTTCAACCTGAAAAGCACCACCGAGACCATTGAGTTGTGCCTGCTGATGAAAGTGCTGGAGAAAAGCCTGGACCAGATGACATCCGAAGAACTGGCTACCTTTTCCCGCAATATGCAACTCGACTTAACCAACCCCACCCCTCAGCTCATTTTGATGGCAGTACAGGCAGCCATACGTACCTCCTCGCTGGCTGCACTGGAGCTTGCCACCGTACTATCTGCAAGCGTCATTACCTCACTAGGAGGCGTTGCCACTTGGGGCACGGTAGTGGTGGCATCCAGAGCACTGTCCGTTATTTCCGGTCCCGTCGCCATTGCGCTCAGTTCGGCGTGGATGATTTCCGACATTGCGGGTCCGGCTTACCGGGTCACCATACCAGCCTGCATCATCGTAGCCTGGCTCCGGCAGCAACGTCTTTCCCGCTAATCCATTTTTCACTGCCAGCAGATGACTGGTACCAATATTTTCTGCTGGGAGCACACAACATGTCTGAACAGGGACACCGCTATGATCGGTTGGCCAGCCGTCTCGCCATCCTGGTCAGTCGCCTCTTTATGGGCGAATCACTCAGCGTCAGACAATTGGCTCAGGAGTTTGGCGTTTCTGAGCGCACCGTTCAGCGCGACTTGCGTGAGCGTTTGCGTTATCTCGACATCGAATATTCCCGTGGAAGCTTCCGGCTCCTGGACGCACGGGGTCCCTTTCGCACCAACAGCGACATTCTCCGCTTTGCCCGGATAACCAGCGTGGCACATTACTTTCCTACTCTGGATCCCAGGCTGCTGTCGGTGTTGCTCGACAGTGGTCAGGACTCTCCATGTATTATCTGGAATGCCCCGCCACGTCAGGCACCTGCGTTGTTTGGTGGTTTCCAGGCTATCGTTCAGGCCATCATCCGTAATCGCTGTGTTCACTTTCTGCATCAAGGTCATCAGCAGTCTGCAGTGGCCCCTTACCGGCTGATCTGTCTGGACGGGGAGTGGTACTTGGTGGGCGTATCGAAAGATCGCATTCAGGTGTTCACCCTTTCAGCCATCACTGATGTGGTGATGACCCTCAGCTGTTTTGTGCGAAACAGCCATATCACTCGCATTTTTCAGGACCCGAGATTCATTCAGGCCCTGCCGCATTATCAATATATCAGCGGGCTCATCAGGGAATGAGCCCGTATTCCCGTCCGTCAGGACAATTTGCTTTACTTACAAAAGGATACATTCATGAAAAATTCATCACTCAGCGCGTTGGTGCTGGTCTGTGGCCTTGTTCCGGTCATGGCGCAGGCTTTTGGAAATAAGGACACTTGGTCCAGTGGTTGGGGCCAAGGCGTATCAGAGTTTGTTATCAAGGGGAAAGGTCAGTCACAGTTATATCTATCCTGTGAGGATTATGGCTCACAGCCGGCTACGGTCATATTTACGGACGCCAGCGGGCATGAAGTCAGTATGGATGAAGATAAAAACCTTCAGGTCAGCATTGACGGTGGAGAGGCCATTGATATCAGTGAGTCTGGCAGTCGTATCGGCAGCAATAACCTGGTGCTGGCCTGGACACAGTTGCGTAACGGCAAACAAGTTTCGGTATCCGGCGAAGGTGTTAATCCAGCTACCTTCACGCTAGCTGGGGCTGCGAAGGTGCTGCCAGAGTTTGGCACACACGGCTGTGTGGCAAAGGCCTCACTCTGATTTGTACCTGTTTTTACCTTCTGTTGCTGGTAATGAATGATGATATTCGTGTTCCGGCGATACGTTACTCTTAAAAGGAATACGCTGTGAAAATCAAACAATGGTTGATACCCGCACTGCTTTTATTGTCTGCTTCGGCGCTGGCCGAGCCAGCTTCTCCAATAAAAGTGGAGACCAGTGATTATGTTCATCCTGCCGGAACACGCTACGCCACTGTAGTGGTCACCTCGCTGGATGACAGTGTGAGAGTTGAAAACATTGACGTTAATCGGGGCAACTGCCGCATCGACAACAAAAAGTTTATGTCCTCCGTTAACAAGGAAACCATTCTGCCGATCACTCTGCACTACGGGCAGTCCGTCAAAGTGAATTTTTATAATGAGTGCGTGGCTTCGGAAGTGGTAGTCACCACCGACAGAGGGGCGTGGCGCTACACCTATAACTGAGTAGTCTCTCTGTTTCATCTCCCTCCATAAAAGACGTCACATCACCAACGGACTGCCGTCAGGCAGTCCGGAGCAAACCCTATGATTTTTCTGAAAATGCTGGTGACCGCTTTGGGTCACGTTCTGACCTGGTACGGCGGTCAGCAAGCCCGACAATTTATTGAAATCCGCTTTCGTCAGGCCGGTCGCGATGACGACAGCATAGATGCAGCCAGAGAAGCAGCCACGCTGCTGGTGACCGCGCTGATAACTGCCCTGATGGCGCAGATATTACGGATCCTGGACAACTTCTGAGCCGCCTTCTGCTGCAACGATCACTGAACCTGCATATCGCCCCTGCCTCCTTACGGAGCAGGGGCTTTTGTTTTTATGCCCCAAAACCTAAGGAAATTATCATGAAATTAGCCAGTCGCTTTGGTGCGGTCAACCTGGTTCGCCGCGACCGTCCTCTAACCCATGATGAACTGGCGCATTACGTTCCGAGTGTCTTTAGTGAAGAAAAGCATGAATCACGTAGTGACCGATACACCTACATCCCGACCATAACCCTTCTCGATAACCTGCAGCGAGAAGGCTTCCAGCCGTTCTTCGCCTGCCAGACTCGTGTGCGGGATCAGAGCAAGCGTGAACACACTAAACATATGCTGCGCCTGCGCCGCGAAGGCCAAATCACTGGCAAGCAAGTGCCGGAAATTATTCTGCTTAATAGCCATGACGGTTCCAGCTCATACCAGATGCTGCCGGGGCTATTTAGATCGGTTTGCCAAAATGGGCTGATTTGCGGTGAGAGTTTTGGTGAAGTGCGTGTTCCCCATAAGGGTAACGTGGTGGAGAAAGTCATTGAAGGGGCTTACGAGGTACTGGGGATATTTGATCGGGTGGAGGAGAAGCGCAATGCAATGCAGACGCTTTTGTTACCGCCGCCAGCACAACAGGCGATGGCGAAAGCAGCATTAACCTATCGCTTTGGTGAAGAGCATCAGCCGGTGACGGAATCCCAAATCCTATCCCCACGCCGCTGGCAGGATGAAAGTAATGACCTGTGGACCACTTATCAGCGCATTCAGGAAAACCTGATCAAAGGCGGTCTGTCTGGACGAACCACTAAAGGTAAACGAGCCCATACACGCGCTGTTAAAGGTATCGACGGTGATGTAAAGCTCAACCGTGCTCTGTGGGTGATGGCTGAGAATATGCTGCAGCTTGTTTCATGAACCTTTTTATTATCCCTTCCCCTAGGCCTTGCCAATAAACCGGCGAGGCTTTTTGTTTTAAGGAGCAAATATGTCTGTATTCAATTTATCCCCGGTATTTCCTGCAAACGAGCAACGCATCATTCGTCGGGCGTTACGACTGCTGGAGAAATATCAGCGTCAACCGAGTGAGCCATTTACTTCCACCAGCTTCACTAAAACCTGGCTGCAATTACAGATGGCTCATCAGGAGCGTGAAGTTTTTATCGTGATGTATCTCGACAATCAGCACTGCCTGCTGGGATGCGAAACACTGTTTACCGGCACACTCAGCCATACCGAAGTGCATCCCCGCGAAGTGGTTAAATTGGCTCTGAAACACAATGCCGCTGCGGTAATTCTGGCTCATAACCATCCGTCAGGTACGACAGAAATCAGTCAGCAGGATAAACACATCACTCAGCGGATAGTGAAAGCCTTGGCACTGGTAGAAGTGCGAGTGCTGGATCATTTGGTGGTTGGAAACGAGGTGGTCTCCTTTGCCGAGCAGGGTTTGCTTTAAACGGAGATATCCATGTCATTAACACCATCCCATGAATGGGGGCTACAAAGCGATATCACCCCACGATTTGGCGCAAGATTAGTTCAGGAAGGCAACCGGCTGCGTTACCTGGCTGACAGGGCTGGATTGACGGGGAGTTTTAGCCCAATGCACCTGCAGCAATTAGATCTGGCTTTCCCGCTGTTTGTAGAACAACTGGAAGATATGCTGCGTGCTGGCGAACTAAATCCACATCAGCAACGTCAGGTAAACATTCAACTTGCGAGTTTAACCTGTATAGCTGATACCCGTGGTAGCTGCGGTTACGTTTACATTTCTATTTATCCCACCCTGTAACACCTTCTCTCTTCTTCTTTTTTCATGATTCTACCCATGCACATTTCAACTGTACTGGCCAAGGTGCCGGTTTCGTCACATCTGTCGCCCGTGCAGGTCTGGCAGCAACTTTTAACGTATCTGCTGGATCACCATTACGGCCTGACGCTTAACGACACGCCATTCCATGACGAGGCGGTCATCCAAGAGCATATTGAAGCTGGTATTACACTTGCTGATGCAGTGAATTTCCTGGTGGAACGCTATGAACTGGTGCGCCTTGACCGCAAAGGATTTACATGGCAGGAGCAGACACCATTCCTAACCGCTACCGATATTCTCCGAGCCAGGCGAGCTACCGGATTAATAAATACCTGAATACTTCGAGCCTCATTCCTGATTTTTACCTCTGAACTTCCCACCTTTTGTATTCATCGCATAATGCGCCAGCCACTCCCGGCAGGCGTGTTTGCTTTAATGGACGATTAACGATGCAAACAGAACCCGATGTATTAACGGAGCACAATGAACTCATCCTTTCGACTAGTATCGAGCGCGTTGTCACAGGCCGAGATACCGCCCTGAAACAGATCGAACAGCTCATTCAGCAGCTTGATACCATTTCAGGGTTAACCTCAGAAATTGGCGGTGGTACAGCGCAAGACTGGGCGATGAAGCCAGGGCACCGCTACGATAGTTGGCTGACTGAGAAGGCAGATAAAGCGATGCCTGCCGTCACCCGCAATATCGACAGTAGTATCTGGCGCGATTTGATGCTGAAGTCCGGCATGATGGCCTTAATGGATGCACAGGCTCGCGACCAGTGGCACAAGAACCTGGAGGAGGGCGATCTTCCTGCTATCAGTGAGGCGAACATTCTCAGTACTTTTGAACAGTTACATCTGAACAAAATGGAAGTATTTGAGCGCGGGATCATTAACGTCTTCAAAGGCCTGTCATGGGATTATAAAACCAATAGCCCCTGCAGCTTTGGTAAGAAGATAATCATTAACCATTTGGTAACTCATAACCGCTGGGGCTTTAGCCTTAACTGGGGTTGGCGGAGGGATCAGTTGGCTGACCTTGAGCGGATGCTGTTTTTACTTGATGGCAAACCAATACCTGACAGCCGTGGTGATATATCTTTTCGATTGATGGAACATATTCGGGATAACCCGGCTAAGAATGCTTACGAGGATGAATACTTCAGCATCCGCTACTTTCAGAAGGGAACAGCCCATCTGACATTCAAGCGTTTGGAGCTGATAGAAATGATGAATGACATTATTGCGAAACACTATCCTGGGGTATTAGCTAAGACCAACTGAAGTAGAGAGTTTCAGTTGGTCTCTGCTGACGAATTTGTCTAAAAATGGGATTACATGCATTTTTTAACTCATTGATTTTAAATGATTGCTAACTAAAATTGATTGAGTATACAAGTGAGTATATAGACTAAGGTTGTATATTTTTATATTTAATTAATTCAGTTGATTAGTTTGATTTGGCGAGTCCGGCCTTCGCACCAAAAGCATGTAAATGGACCTCAACTGAGGTCTTTTTTTGTGCCTGAAATCCAGTATCCACAAGGCTTTCCTCGCTTTTTCACTCAACCTAAGTCAACCAGATTCAATCTACATCAACTTACTGATGCGGGTACAACTGCGGGTATATCCCGGTTCGATAATGTTTGTACCCACACAGAACCCTTGAAAGGATACTCATCATGGCTCTGAGTGATGTGATGGTTCGTTCGGCAAAGCCTGAAGCAAAAGTCTACAAACTGACTGACGGTGAAGGCATGGTTTGCTGGTTCACCCTAACGGCTCCAAATATTGGCGGCTTCGTTATCGCTTCGGTGGGAAAGAGAAGATGCTGGCGCTGGGGAAATACCCTGAAGTGTCGTTGGCTGATGCCAGAAATCGTCGGGATGAAGCCCGTAAGTTGTTAGCTAACGGCGTCGATCCTAGTGAGAACAAGAAAGCTGTTAAGGTAGAGCATGAGCAAGAGGCGATTACGTTTGAAGTGGTAGCCAGAGAGTGGCACGCCAGCAATCAGAAGTGGTCTGCATCGCATAGCGCTCGTGTATTGAAAAGCCTCGAAGATAATCTCTTTGCTGCCATCGGTAAGCGGAACACTGCTGACCTGAAGACTCGGGATCTGCTTGTCCCCATCAAAGCGGTGGAGTCGTCCGGGCGACTCGAAGTTGCGGCTCGTTTGCAACAGCGAAAAGACAGCATCGTGCGGCACTGGAGCTTACCGTGGCGAAAGCTTACAAGAGGAAATTAAAACGATTTATTCCAGCCTGGAGCAGCGGAAGTTATAGGGGGCTTAAAGCAATGCAGGTATCGAATGTGTTGAATTAATTTAGCACTACTCAAGGAGGTATAGCTTCAAGATACTATGCCTCCAAACCATGCGGTTGCATTTGGATGGCTTGTTTGGCAATGATGGTTTAAATAATCAGTTGAACTTAGACAAGGCCACTGTTTTGAATGGCCTTTTGTCTAAGGGGAGTTTATGCTGTTGCCCGATGATTCCAGGAATCTTTGTAAATGATATTCCCATCGCAATGTTTCCAGGTGATGGCCTCATACCTTAACTGAATCGTTTCGCTATGTGTGCCTGTACCAGAATAAGGAAATAAGTTGGGGGTAATTCCAGTTACTTTTACATTCTCTAATATAATATTAAAATATTCGCTTTCAACACCTGCATCAAGGATCTGATACATCTTTATGGTTGCCGACTTTAATGTTTGGTTCTCACTCAGCGCTTTGTATAAATGGGGCGTTGTTTTATCAAAATCTTTCTGTACCGTAATAGGCGTATGTACTCTGGTTCCTGTTAATCTCCCGGTGTTTCCATCCACAGGAATGGATAGGTGGTGCGTTACCGCTTTTAATTCAATAGCGCCAATACGCCCTGTAACGAGAGAACTACCCGTTATAGGGGAGCCGTTTGTATCGGTTAGCCAAAGATATGCTGGATTTGACATGATTATTCCTTATTTCTATTTATAAATGAAGGTAAACAAAACATTATAATGACCCATAAAAACAGACCAATAATCTTAACCGGCCACGGGTCAAGTAAGGCTATGCAAACAATAGCGCCTATAATTAGTAGCGGGCCTGATAGTAAATTAAAAACACCGCTTAATACACCTATCTTTGTTCCCAGCAATCTATTCAACGCAATGGCGATGATATAAGCGCTGCCGATTGTAATCGTTACTGCGATTATTTTATTCTGCCAGTTATTAAACTCAGTCAAGCAAATAAAGCATGCAGTAATAATATAGGTGCAGAGAACTATATCGACGAGTGGCGTGATAATTTTTTTCATATCACCCAGCCTTAGCATTCGCATTTAAATGATCTTCCACTCTTTTCATAATCTTGTCGAACACGGGGTTGCCCTCAGTGTACCCTGCATGGATGGCATCCACAAAAGGTTGTACCGCATCGGCAATTAAGAAATAAAGAAGATCATAATCGCGGGGTCTTAACAACGAGTATACCTCGGGCGCTTCATTCCTGAGTTTATCAGACGTCCTGATGGAACGCTCTGCCATTCCACCAAACAAGAGGATAGTACTTAAAAAGGCTATTGGATTCCCTTTCCCCTTAAATACTACATAAGTAAATGACGTTTTTTCTATAACGGCTTTAGCGATGTTCGATGCAATAATATTCGTAGAGATTCTACCCACGATAGAGGTAACTACACTTCTGTATATTCTGTCTTGTTCTGATTCGGATAGATATTTATTAAATAACTGAAAGGTTAATTTAACTGCATTAACGATATTTTTCATAGTTAAGAATGTCATGTCTTATCGCGGTCATCATACGGATTCTTTCTGTTTCACGTTCATATCTTGTATCCGTATCAGAGATACCGTAAATCAGATAACCATAATCTAAAGGAAAAGATAACCCACCATTGATAAGCCCTGTAACTGTATCAGGAGAGATAATGATGTTATATAATTTCCGCGCTATCCCTTCTATGTCTGCCATATAGTTATCCTATGTTTAAATAAATGACTGAGGATTTACATCATTTTTGCAAGAAATAAGCGGTGTTAATTTACAAGAGAATAATCAGCTTGATAAGTGTTACTATAATCTAATTGTTACAGATTGTATTGCAAAACGATTTTGAACCATTGATTTAAATAAGGCGTAAAACATCATTGTGTATCACTTTACGGTGGGTTATTATGATGAATTATCTTGGTGTGAGATGTATTAATTTAATAAATAATAAAGCGCATATAAGTATTCGATAAGTGATTGGATACGTAAAAAATTTGGATGTTAAAATTATTGGTTTATATGTATTTGCTCTGACTTGTTCATGGCAGAAACAGGTTATGACTCATGAACAGGCGGTTTATGTGAACACATCGACAGCATCATATTGTGCCGTCGATATCCTTCACGAGCAAACATTGACGGATTCACCAGAGTGATATCCGCTTCCGGCCTGAGAGCGGAGGCTATAGCCAAGTGTTTGAAAATAAATAAAAGCAGGGCTAACACCAATCGTTTCATTACGTCCTGCCGCGAACTACGGCGGGGGAATAGCGATTGGTTTGCGTTATGGCATGACGACCGCGGAATTGACGATGAGACGTGGGTAGAGGGTGTGAAACGTGGTAACTTCCGTTTGCATCCGGGTACGGTTTCCGAGGGTTGTATTACTATCGCCCATAATTCTGATTTTGCCATGATCCGGAATGCGCTTATGAATACATCGTTAGTACAGGTTCCCTGCATGCGTTCCCTGATGGCTCGCGGTTGGGTGGAGGTTGTTGCCAGTGGCTCTAATAACGCTTGCCCGTAAAATAAGTAAGATCATTTATTTTATATTGCTGTTTTTGGTTCTGGGACGTGCACTTCCAAGGCCGGAAATCTATCTCGATTATGATATCGCAAGGGATATTTGCCACTTCTTGTTCGGGAGTGTGAACGCCGATACAATGTATGATACTTTCTTTTATATCACTCTAATGACAGTGCTTTCACTTTCTGGGGTGCTTTACATAGCGATGATAAAACTGTTCAAGATAATAATGCGAGGGTGAAGTTTTATTCTATCAATATATCCAAGTTATCATGCTGAATATCAGTGAGAAATTTGTAATCTATGCTCGTTTGCGTCTTCATGTTTTTCTGTTGAAATATCATGTGGTTTTTATAATGACAGTGCCTTTCTGGGTTTGAAACAGAACTCCTGACAAGTTAGTGTTTGTTGTGGTGCGGTGTATGCTATTCTGTCCGTTTCGCTTTTGGCTGCAAGCAGGAAAACTCTTTATGCCGGCAGTAATAGTTTTGTTCTGTCAATAAAAACCTGCAAATGATGCCTGATATTTTGAACAAAATGATGCATCAAACAGATTTCTCTTATGATAAAATCCAGCCGCTGTCGCTAAAACTACGCATAGCTTTTAGTTGAAACGGTAATGGTATTTATATATTCTGAAAATAAGTTAGTTAATTTGCGTAGTTTGCTACACAACCGGTACTATATCCATAAATTATTAAATGGCGTGGGTAGTTTATGGCTCTCCATGGTAAATTTGTCATTAACGACATGTATTATTCTCCATTATCATTCCCCGGCGTTGGTACCTTCCTGGCGTTTTCCGGGAATGGTGCTTACCGTAACCGTGGTGCCTGCGCAATGATACCTAAAGAGGGGCCGGTACCAGCGGGAAAATACTGGATTGTTGACCGTCCGGAAGGGGGGCTCAGATCGCAGGTCAATGCAGGGGTGCGAGATATCTATAACAGTGTAGTTAAGGGCGCTTCATTCAGGCATAGCGAATGGTTTGCCCTGTGGCGGGATGACTGGGGAATCGACGATTACACATGGATTGAGGGGGTTAAGCGAGGCAACTTTCGACTTCATCCTGGCACTTTATCAGAGGGGTGCATCACTCTTCCGCATGATTCAGATTTCGCCATGTTACGTAATGCTCTTCTCAGGACGCAGCAAATAGATGTTCCCTGCATAAGGAAACTGAAGGCATACGGCTCTATTGAGGTGATTGCCAATGGCCAGCCATGTTTTTAATTTACTTATTAAGATAGCGTTGCTCGCTGTGGTGATGATGATTGTTGCGAGAGTTGTTCCGTATGATGGATTAGTTGACTCTATTACGGGTAGTTTTACTTATCAGAGCGCTGACAAGGTTACTCATTTCATTTTGGGGGAGCCTGATTTAGAGGTTTGGCAATCTCTGAGCACCTATATTAGTATACTGATTAATACATTTATCAGCATACCTGCGATGAGTGCCATAATCACGATATATAGTGCTGTGATACATAAATTTAGGTTTACTGATATCCTCAAAACATTGGGCCATTCCACGTTGCGGCGATTTGCTAAAGTATTCGGCTTTACCTTCTTATTCTGGGTGCTGTTTCGCTTGCTACCTTATCAGTCCGTAATCCCTCAGCAAAAATATTCAAATTTTACGATAGTAGCGATTGTGAGCTTTCAGTTGCTTTTAACAATTGTTTGCTATTGGTTTATCACGAAGAAAATCATAACTACAAGGAGTTAGTAAAATGCCCATTCCGGCATACATGTGGCTTAAAGACGATGGCGGTGCAGAAATTAAAGGGTCGGTAGATGTTCAGGATCGTGAGGGAAGCATAGAGATTGTTGGTTTTAGCCACGGCCTGAATATTCCGGTAGATAGCGCCAATGGGAAGATAACGGGTAAGCGCTCTCATTCACCGATGATGATTGAAAAGGAGTTTGATAGCTCCAGCCCGTATCTCTATAAAGCTGTCGCGACGGGGCAAACGCTTAAAAGCGCGGAGATCCGCTGGTATCGTATCAACCACGCAGGGCAGGAAGAATGCTACTTCATCATGCTGATCGAGGGAGTGAAAGTAACAGGCATTAACCCGGGAATGCCGAACGCTAAAATGACAGGGAACTCGCAAATCAACCACATGGAATCAGTTTCCCTTATGTATGACAAAATTACCTGGCGCTATGTTGATGGCAATGTCCAGTATTCGGACGACTGGAACGTGAGAGCGTGATAGATAAAAGGGGCAAGTTATGCCCCCTTTTTGTCATTGACTATGCCGCGCTAATAACCCTGCCTGGACAGATTAAACGTCACTGTTACCGTACAGGTACTGTTGCTATAAACGCTGACACTGATATGTGTCTCTTACTTATCCCGCGTCTCGCCAGCCTCCCAGCTGTAACTGCCATCGGCCGCTAACCTATCGCCCAGCTCCTGATACTCGAACTGATAAAACTCAGCCTGGGTGCCGTACCCGGCGTAGTCTACCGCCGCCAGGCCGACGAACGCCCCGGTAAAGAACCCGCCGTAGCTCTGCAATACATAGTCATCGGACAGTACCGCGGCATCCAGCTGGACCGGGATCTCGGTGAAGGTCACGCCATCGAAGCTGTATTCATAGCTGTAGGTCTGCTTGCGGACCTTAGTCCGGAACCAGACGTATTCGACGCCGTCTGGCACCTTGATGGCGTTATCTTTCAGGTACGACGTGTATTTCCCGCGGTTATTTTCGCCGACTTCGATGACCTTGCCGTTAATTTCATTCCAGGTCAGGAAGACAAAGCTCCAGTGGCGGTCGTTATAGTAATTCGTTAACCCGGCCATCTGCTGGTAGCTGAAGGGCTCGAATTTTACCTTCACCGCGGCGTCAAAATAGAAGGCCTGCCAGCGGCGGGCAATCAGCGACAGGTCATGCGTATTGGCTAACGAACCCTGGCCGATTAAGGTTAATTTGCCGTCGCCGGTGGTGCCCATTTTGGCCGTAAACGGCACCCGCAGGGTATTCCAGTTCGGGTCGAGCGCTGGCGAGGTAAAGTCATCCTGCTGGCTATTATCGCTGGCGCTTTCGGTGAAGATGGCGTCTTTCGGCCCTTCGACGAAGGTTTTCCCGCCGTGACCGCCTTCAATACGCGGCCAGCCCTCGTCGTCCCAGTACACTTTCTGGATCGAGGTTTCCCGGCCGAGGGTTGACCAGCCGCGTGGATCGTAGATGGATTCCCCCGGGCGATTCCATGGCCGGGCGCAGAGCGAGGCGTAATACCATTCGCCTTCCGGGGTAGAGACCAGCGCGCCATGGCCCTGTTTCTGAATGTAGCTGTCCGGGGTATCGACGTTGGTTAAGAACACGTCGCCCGGCTCGGTTTCGAAGCTGTCGGCCTCGAGGGTTTTCGACCGCGCCACCACCTCCTGGTGGGTAAACACGGTGCCGCCCTGGGCGGCAAACAGATAGTAGTAGCCGTTCAGTTTATAGAGGTGCGGCCCCTCGACCAGCGCCACGGCGGTGCCGCGGTAGATGGTGCGCGCGGTTTCCGGCATTAACTTCAGCGTGTTGGTATCCAGCTCCGTTAAGGTAATGCCATCGAAGGGGTGATGGTACTCCCGGTGATCCCAGGTTTGCTGGACGATATATTTCCGGCCATCGTCGTCATGGAACAGCGAGGCGTCAAACCCGACGCCGTTCAGCTTGATCGGGTCGCTCCACGGGCCCCGAATATCCTTCGCGGTGGTCAGGTAGTTGGTCATGTCTTTAAAGGCACCTTCGGTGACCTTCACATCGGTATACACCAACCAGAATTGCCCATCGGCCCAGGAGAGCGCTGGCGCCCAAATGCCGCCGGAGGAGGGGTTGCCCTTCATGTCCAGCAGGGTGGTGGTGGAGAGCGGCGAAGGCAGCAGGTTCCAGTTTTTCAGGTCTTTCGACTCATGTAAACGCACGCCCGGGAACCACTCAAACGTCGAGTTGGCAATATAGTACGTATCCTCGACGCGAATAATACTGGGGTCGGCATTAAAGCCGCGTAATATCGGGTTTTGAATAAGTGACATTTCATTACACCTTTTAAAATGGAAAGTGACGAATCGGTCTGATTTATAATTTTTTTAACTACACGCGGATCTCATCCAGCTGACGGTTAATGTCGGTAACATGTTTATCGGAGATCGGATAAACCTGAATAATCACCATCGAAATAGCGGCCAGCGCGATCGGGATCCACACCGCGGTCATAATGATCCCGTCGATGGCGCTGGCGCTCTGCACGGCGCCGCTTTCATTAAATCCATACACCGCCAGCAGCCACAGCGGGATCGCGCCGCCGATGGTGAAGCCGATCTTGAAGAAGAGTCCCATAATGGCATTGATAATGGCGGCATTGCGTTTGCCTGATTTTAATTCGCCATACGCGATGACTTCCGGTACCAGCGCCCACATAAAGCCGGTGGCGGAGGTTAAGCCCCACTGTTTAATAAAGGTGGCGATGTAGGCCAGCCACAGGGCGTCGTGCATCCCTTCGCGGGACCAGACGTAGGTCAGCAGTTCGCCGACGATGAACATGGCGAGGAACAGATGGAAGAAGCCTTTTTTACCAAAGATTTTTTTCAGTTTCGGCCAGAACACCGGGAAGGCGATGCCGGGAATAGACGCGACGAGACCCACGGCGCCCATCCATTCGGAATGGCCGACGACGAACTGGTTGAAGAAGCCGTTAACGGTGTTCATGAAGAACATGAAGGTAAAGGCCAGCATAAAGAACATGCCGAGGATCACCAGCGGGCGGTTATGTCTGAGCTCGTGGAAAAGGTCGGTGGTTTTGACGTTGGCGGTCTGCTCGGCGGTCGCGACAACGCGTTCTTTGGTGAATTTATAACAAATAAACAGGGCCACCGCGCCGATGATCATATAGATGGCGTATACGCCAAACCAGGCGTAGTTCGCCGACGGATCGGTATAGTTGCCCAGATTCAGCTCAAGGCCAAAAAAGCCGGTGTCTTTCAGGCTGCGATCTTTCGGCGCCGCCATCTGCACAAACATCGGGAACAGGGTATAGACCAGCAGGTTGGCGCTGTTGGCCAGCATCATGCGGGTACTGGTCAGCTTATCGATCGATTCCGGGTCGCGGGTCAGTGACGCATTCAGCGAGCCATAGGGAATATTGACTAAGGAATAAACCAGGTCCAGCGCCAGATAAATAATAAAGGCGAAAGCCACCGAACCTTTCACCCCAGGGATGGGCGCGAACAGTAATGCCGACAGGATCACCAGCGGAACGCCGGCTCGTAACAGCCACGGACGATATTTCCCCGCTTTCGAGGTTCGTTTATCCACGTAGGTTCCGACCATCGGATCCCAAAACACATTAATGATGCGGACAAAAAGAAAAATAAAGCCTGCCGTTGCCGTGCTGATGGTATTTACCGTCAGCATATGCAAAGCCAGAAAACCCCCAATTGTGCCGAAAACCAGGTTTTGCGCAAAGTCGCCCATGCCATAACCAATTCGTTCTCCGCGGGTTAATTTATGATATTCATCATGCCGACTGTGCATTATGTTTTTACTCATTCTAAGCAGACTCCGGTTTGTTTTGTGTAGGTGAAACACTTTCTGACACAGTTGACCTGGAAGAATCTATTACGTTTTTAAATTACGTAATTATGTTTTTTTACTTCTGTGATCCTCGAAGCAAAGGCCTGTATCGCCTGCGTTGAATCGTTATCCGCCGCTAATTTTTTGGCAGGCAGGCATTGTGACAAAACCGGCATTTTAATTTGGTATGGATACCTGAGTTCCCCAGGAAGTGTACGCTATACGCGCGCGAAGCGAGATATTTAAAATAGTTTTATTTGCGAGATGGCTCACATTTGAGCATTTTCTCAATCGCCGAGTGAAATAACGTAATTGAGCAACCGACGATGAGAATACACGATGTGTCACAGTTGTTAATTTTCCTGTTTCTCAATTTCGGAGTTCATCATGCAAACCTATTTCGACCAGGTTGATCGCGTTCGCTTTGCCGGACCCAAAACCGATAATCCGCTGGCGTTTCGCCACTATAATCCGGATGAAATCGTGCTGGGAAAACGCATGGCCGATCATCTGCGTTTTGCCGCCTGTTATTGGCATAACTTCTGCTGGAATGGCGCGGATATGTTTGGCGCCGGCTCGTTTGAGCGTCCCTGGCAGGCCGCGGGCGATGCGCTGGAAATGGCCAAACGCAAAGCGGACGTGGCGTTTGAATTTTTCTACAAGCTCAATGTGCCGTATTACTGCTTCCACGATGTCGACGTCTCGCCAGAAGGCGCGTCGCTGAAAGAATATCTGCACAATTTCGCCGTGATGACCGAGGTGCTGGCGGAGAAACAGCAGCAAACCGGCGTGAAACTGCTGTGGGGCACCGCCAACTGCTTTACCCACCCGCGCTACGGCGCCGGGGCGGCGACCAACCCCGATCCGGAGGTGTTTGCCTGGGCGGCCACGCAGGTGGTGACCGCCATGAACGCCACCCACCAGCTCGGCGGCGAAAACTATGTGCTGTGGGGCGGCCGCGAAGGTTACGAGTCGCTGCTGAATACCGACCTGCGCCAGGAGCGCGAGCAGATTGGCCGCTTCCTGCAGATGGTGGTGGAGCACAAGCATAAGATTGGCTTTGGCGGCACGCTGCTTATCGAGCCGAAACCGCAGGAACCCACCAAGCATCAGTACGATTACGATGTCGCGACGGTGTATGGCTTCCTGAAGCAGTTTGGTCTGGAAAATGAGATCAAGGTGAACATTGAAGCCAACCACGCCACCCTGGCGGGGCACTCTTTCCACCATGAAATCGCCAGCGCCATCGCGCTGGGGATCTTCGGCTCCGTTGATGCTAACCGCGGCGATGCGCAGCTCGGCTGGGATACGGACCAGTTCCCGAACAGCGTGGAAGAAAATACCCTGGTGATGTACGAGATCCTCAAAGCCGGGGGATTCACCACCGGCGGCCTGAACTTTGACGCCAAAGTTCGTCGGCAGAGCACCGACAAATACGACATGTTCTATGGCCATATTGGCGCCATGGACGTAATGGCGCTGTCCCTCAAGCTGGCCGCGCGCATGATTGAGGATGGCAAGCTCGATCAGGGTCTGGCAAAACGCTATGCCGGCTGGCAGGGCGAGCTGGGGCAGAAAATTATGACCGGGCAGATGTCGCTGGATAATATTGCCCGATACGCTGAGCAGCATAATCTGAATCCGCAGCATCAGAGCGGGCGTCAGGAATTACTCGAAAATCTCGTCAATACCTATATCTTTAGTTAATTTTTGCTGACATGCCCCTGCGGGGGCATGTATTACGCTGTTTGTCCGCTGCCGAAAAATAGCGTTTATTTGTTCGTGCTGTGTTTTTTGTCAGTGGCGAAAGACCACCTTTTTAATACCAGCGAAGGAGGGAGAGTAGCGATAATTGTGTAATGCCTCTGTGACCGTACAAAATAAAAAATAACTTGTTCTGATGATAGCGACATATTCTGTCAGCTCAGAATAGGCTGGTTATTGTCTGAATAAAATTAACCTATATTGAGAAACTCATGACAATGATAAAAAAGCTTCCATTAACCATGGCGGTTATCGCCGCGTTTTTTCCGCTTACCTCTGTAATGGCGCAAGAATTTACTCAGGAACAGATCGACGCTATCGTCGCCAAGGCCGTTGATAAAGCGCTGGCCGACCGCCAGGCGAAAATCGACGCCGCGGCCAACAAAAAGGTCGACGTGATCACTAACCCGCAGACCACCGCCGCCTCGCCGGATATGGCCATTCCGTTCGGCCTCA
>NZ_PJDK01000079.1:0-25070 GCF_002837615.1 Klebsiella sp. X1-16S-Nf21 | reverse complement strand
CGCAACTACTCCAGCCCGCCGGGGTTTGGCGCCCAGGTGGTATCGCAGGTGCTCAACGCTCCCGCGCTGAACGCCTTGTGGCAGGAAGAAGTGGAAGCCATGCGCACCCGCATCAGCGCCATGCGCGTCGCGCTGGTGACGGCCCTGCAGGCCGCCCAGCCGGAGGGTGATTTTTCCTATCTGCTGACCCAGCGCGGCATGTTCAGTTATACCGGCTTTAGCACCCGGCAGGTGGACATCCTGCGTGAAGAGTATGGCATTTACCTGATCGCCAGCGGTCGGGTCTGCGTGGCCGGGCTCAACCACGGTAATATTGCGCGAGTCGCCCATGCCTTTGCCGCGGTCTCCACGCGCTAAGCCGCTGTCCCGCGAACCGCGGTTACCCCGGGGCGGGACGACGGTTATTCGCGACGCAGTCGGCGAGCCAGGCGGGTGCCCAGCGTCTGAATGAGCTGGACAATCACAATCAGCACCAGGGCGGTGGTGAGGGTGGCAAAGGCGTCGAAGCGCTGATAGCCATAGGTGATCGCCAGGTCGCCAATTCCGCCGCCGCCCACCGTTCCTGCCATGGCGGTCGCACCAAGCAGGCCGATGGTCGCCGTGGTAAGGGCCAGAATCAGCGACGCTGCCGCCTCCGGCAGCATAAAATGCCAGACCGTCTGCAGGGGGGTCGCGCCCATCGCATCCGCGGCTTCGAGGATCCCCTCATCCACCTCCAGCAGTGAGCTCTCCACCAGCCGGGCAATGTAGGGAGCGACAAAAACGATCAGCGGCACGATGGCCCCCGCGGTGCCGATAGTGGTGCCCACCAGCAGTCGGGTAAAGGGCAGGATCACAATCAGCAAAATGATAAACGGCAGCGAACGCAGCACGTTAATCAGCGGATTCAGCGCCTGATGCACCACCGGGTTGGCCACGATGCCGCCGGGACGGCAAACCACCAGCACAATCCCTAACGGTACGCCGATCAGCGCGCCAAAGCCCAGCGAGACGGCGACCATAATCAGCGTGTCATGCAGCGCCAGCAGAAACTGATCGCCGGTAATGGCGGTATCAATAAGATCAAACATGGGTGATTTTCACTCCTGCATCGGCCAGATGGGTGATGGCGCGGTCGGTTTCGTCAGGCTCGCCGAGGAGTTGCACAATCATAAATCCCAGAATCCGGCCCTGAACTTCAGACATGCTGGCAAACAGGATATTCACCTCGACAGCATACTCGCGGATCAGGTGGTTAATGATCGGCTGCTGCGCCGTCGCGCCGATAAATTCGAGGCGTATAGCCCGGGCGCCGTTATCGCGCTGCAGGAGCGACGCCACACGCTGCGGCAGACGATCGTGCACCACCGACTGCACGAAACTGGCCGTTACCGGATGCTGCGGCTGGGCAAAGAGGTCGAAAACCGTCCCCTGCTCAACGATACGGCCCGCCTGCATCACCGCCACCTTGTGACAGATTTTCTGGATCACCGACATCTCATGGGTGATCAGTACGATGGTGATGCCATAGCGGCGATTAATCTCCTGCAAGAGCAGTAAGATCTGCACCGTGGTGTGGGGATCGAGCGCCGAGGTGGCTTCATCGCACAGCAGTACCGACGGGTTGGTGGCCAGCGCCCGGGCAATACCGACCCGCTGCTTTTGTCCACCCGACAGCTCATTAGGGTAGCTGTGGATTTTGTCGCTCAGATCGACGAACGCCAGCAGTTCCGCCACCCGCGCCTGGATAAAGGCCTTGTCGCGGCCTTGTAAAATCAGCGGGATGGCGATGTTATGGAAAACGGTTTTCGAATTCAGCAGATTAAAATTCTGAAAGATCATGCCGATATCTTTTTTGATGGCCTGCAGGCGCTGGCCGCTGCAGGCCTGTAGCGGCTCGCCGTTTAACAGCACCTCGCCCTCGCCAGGCGTTTCCAGACGATTAATCAGCCGTAATAAGGTGCTTTTTCCTGCCCCGCTGTAGCCAATAATGCCGAAAATATCGCCTCGTTCAATGCTGAGATTAATATCCTGCAGGGCCAGAACCGGATGTCCTTTCCTGGAAAAGCTTTTACTGACGTGGCGAAACTCTATCATCGCGTTATTCATTTTAAATAATCAGGAAGCAGGTAACCATCATACTGCGGATGGCTGAGAATATATTTTTTGAAATCGGCAGAGTGGTAGCCATCGATAATATCTTTGGCAAACTGCGCCTTCTGATTTTTACCGGCGACGGTCACGACATTAATAAAATGGCTGGTGGCTGCCTCCAGCTTTAATGCCGAGGTCAGGGACATACCGCTGGAGACGGCGAAATTGCCCTGAATCAGGCCATAGTCGACATCCGGCAGAGCGCGAACCTGCTGGGCATTATCCATCTCTTTAAGGACAATTTTGTACGGATTGTCAACGATATTGCGCTGCGAAAAAGTGGCGGGGTCGCTGTCCGGTTTGACCTTCACCCAGCCCAGACTCTGTAACACCAGCACCGCGCGATATTCGTTCGACGGCTGGTTCGGTACCGACACGACGGTCCCTGCCGCCGGCGTCCCCAGGGTGGTCAGTTTACCGCCGTACAGCCCCATCGGCGGCGTGGGGACCTGCACAATGCCCACGTTATCGATCCCCAGCCGCTCATTAATTGCTTTCAGATATACCGGATGCTGCATAATATTCGCTTCGATATCCCCGCGGGCTACCGCGTCATTCACCTGAATACCGTCGCTGAAATCCTTATATTCGATTTTATACCCTTTACTCAATAAATAGGGCGCAACGCCTTTCTCAAATTGTTCTTTGTACGGCCCGGGGTTAAAGCCGACGCGAATAAGATGTTCGTCGGCGGCGGCATAAAAAGAGGTGGCCGACAACAGGGCGAGAGTCATCCCGAGCGCAACTGACTTGTTCATAAGGTATTTTCCTGGAAGGTTGGCGATATTGAGCGATTAAATCACAGCCGACTGTGGGTTGTAAGCCAGAACGCCGGATTTCCTTTTGCTAATTCCTCATTAACTTTTGCTATATCGACATATCCTAAAAACAAGAATCCTTTGCGTTTTTTGTTATTTAGCCAGGCGCAATAAATCCCTTAAAGATGGCTAATTATTCGTGACTTACACCGGGAATGTTATGCCTGATTTTACTGCTTCGCCGCTGGTGGACGCGCTGGAAGAGAATCTGTTCAGCTTGCTGGAAAAACTGGCCGCGGGGGTCAACACCGAAGCGCTACCGCTGATCGATCTTTCCAGCGGCAGTCCGGATCAACCCACTCCGCCGGAAGTGATTGACTCGCTGCAGAGCGCCATTCATCGTCGTGAAAACCATGGCTACCCGTCGTTCTGGGGCAAACCGCAGGTCCGCGAGGCGATCGCCCAGTTCTATCGCCGGCAATATGATGTGGAACTCGATCCGCACAGCGAAGTCGCCGTGTTTCAGGGTTCGCATATCGGCATTGGCGGCATCCCGCGGGCGCTGCTCAGCCCCGGTCAATATCTGATCTCCACCGATCCCTGCTATCCGATTTACCGCTCAGCGGCGCTGCAGTCCCAGGCAACGTTTTATGGCCTGCCGCTCAGGGCGGAGAACCATTTCCTGCCGGATTTTAACGACCTCCCCCGGGAGGTGGCTGACAAGGCCGGGCTGGTGGTGCTTAACTACCCGCATAATCCAACCGGCGCCCTCGCCACGCCGGCGCTGTTCGCCAGCGCTCTGCAATTTGCCCGTCGTCACCAGGTGCCGATCCTCCATGATTTTGCCTATGCGGCCATCGGCAGCGCGGCCAGCGATGCGCCGCTGAGCCTCTTCTCCCAGCCCGACGCGAAAGCATGGGGAGTGGAAACCTATACTTTTTCCAAGACCTTTAATATGGCCGGCTGGCGCTTCGGCTTCGCGGTCGGCAACGCCTCGATTATCCGGGCGTTTAAAAAGCTGCACACCCATAGCTACAGCACGGTGTTTGGCGCGATTCAGGATGCGGCGATCGCTGCGCTCAACCTGCCAGCTGAGCGGATTGCGCAGCTGACGGCGGTCTATCATCAACGTCGGGAGTGGGTTCTGCGTCGACTGGCTGCGCTGCGCTGGCCGGCTCGTGCCGCACAAGGCACTTTCTTCCTCTGGCTCGGCGTGCCGCCCGGCTACCGTTCGCAGGAGTTTGCCCGCCTGCTGCTGCAGGAAGCGCATATTCTGGTGGCGCCGGGCACTGGTTTTGGCGAAGGGGGTGAAGGGTTCATTCGCATCAGCCTCACGGCAGGCGACGACGCGCTGAGCAACGCGCTGGACCGTCTCGCCCGGCTGGCGCTGTTTTAGTCCGCCGCCGGGAGAAGCGAAAAAACGTAACCCTGGCCGCCGGGGATTACTCAGCTGACGAGTCCATCACCGACAGCACAATTTTGCCCTGCAGATGACCTTGCACCGCTCGCTCGTGCGCCATCTGCGCCTGCGCAAGGGGGAAAACGCTGTCAATCGCCACCCGGATGACTCCGGCGTCCAGCAGGCCGGCAAGCCGGGCGAGCTGCGCGCCGCTGGAGCGCACCTGGGTGGTCGAGACCGTCACTCCGCGCTGTCGCGCCTCTTCCGCCCCGGCAAAGCCGAGCGGAAAAATCGGGTACAGCGCGCCGCCGCGCCGCAGGGTACGCAGAAAACGACCGCTGGCCGGGCCGCCCGGGGCATCGATGACCAGATCCAGGTCACGCACCGCCTCCTCAACCGCAGTGGTCGTATAGTCGATAACGGCATCGGCGCCGAGCTGACGTAAAAAGGCTTCATGGCGGCCCGCGGCGACGGCAATCACCTCGGCGCCCTGCCACTTCGCCAGCTGTACGGCGAAATGACCAACGCCGCCCGCCGCACCGTTGACCAGGACGCGTTTACCCGCCAGCGGCACCGGCCGATGCGGCCCCGGCTGCAGCGGATTCGCCACCTCATGCCCGGGATCGATCATGAACTGCCAGGCGGTGAGGAGCGACATCGGCACCGCGGCGGCCTGCTGATGGCTCAGGGTTAGGGGTTTGCGGGCCAGGTCGCTGACCGGTACGCTAACGTACTCGGCGTAAGCGCGGCTGCCCCCTGCCGCCCCTTCAGGAAATCGCGCCATGGCGTAGACTTCGTCGCCGACCGCCACCTCCCGGACGTCATCCGCCCGCGCCACCACCACCCCGGAGAGATCGGTCCCGAGGATCAAGGGAAAGCGGACCTCGGGCCGCCACTCCGGGGGCAGCTGTTGATAGCCATCGCGCAGATAGCTGTCCGGTGGGTTCACGCCCACCGCGTGCACCTGCACCAGCACCTCGCCAGCCTGCAACACCGGCAGTGGCGCATCCTCATAGCTCAGGACTTCCGGCCCGCCAAAGGCGTGCTGTTGAACAGCCTTCATCATCTGCGTCGACATCGCTTTCTCCTCATATGGAAATGCGTTATATTTAACGGAGCACTGTTCCGAATATATGGAGCAGTGCTCCGATTGTCAAGGAACGCCAATGAGAGCTGATGCCAGAAAAAATTATGATCTGTTGATCGACGTGGCCCGGGAAGTGTTTGTGGAGCAAGGCGCCGAGGCCTCGCTGCGCGATATCGCCCGCCGGGCGGGCGTCGGAATGGGAACCCTCTACCGCCACTTTCCCAACCGCGACAGCCTGCTGGAAGCCCTGCTCCGCAGCCGCTTTGCGGCGCTAACCGCCCGGGCTGAGTCGCTTCTGCTCGCCGCCGATCCTGCCGCGGCGCTGCTGGAGTGGCTGGCCGAGAGCGTGGCGTTTACCCATCAGCATCGCGGGATCATCGCCCCGATGATGAGCGCCATCGACGATCCTGAGTCCGCCCTGCACAGCGCCTGCGTTGCCCTGCGCGCCGCCGGTACGTCGCTGCTGACCCGCGCGCAGCAGGCCGGGCAGGCACGGCCAGATCTCAGCGGAGACGAACTGTTCGATCTGATTGCCGCGCTTGCCTGGCTGCGGGAGCAGCCCTCCCATGCCCCGCGCGCAGAGCGGATTTTAGCGGTGCTGGCCGACGCGATCCTGACTGCCGGCTAGCGGCGGCTGGTCACCGACGAGACAGCACGCCTGGCGGGTGACCGGAACGCCAGCCTTTAACGATCAAACGCCCAGCGGGCCCCGCTGGTCAGCGCCCGCTCGAAGGCGGGACGGCCGGGGCCTGCCAGCCAGCCGGCGAAGGTGTGCAGCTGCGGGTGCAGCTGGCGCAGGGCGTTGAGGTCGGCGTGCCCGGCCAGCCGCCCGTCGTCCACCAGCCCGGTCAGCTTGTGCAGAAAAGGACTGGCAGCCAGCACCTCATCGGAAAATCGCGAATAGGGGATCGGCCGTCCCGCCGCCGCGGAGAATAACCCCTCCAGCTGACGGCCGGTCACGCTGTCGCTGGCGATCTCAAACGTCTTGCCGGCAAACCGCGCTGGCGCGGCAAAAACCGCCGCGACAAGATGGCCGATATCCTCCACCGCCAGCACCTGCATCCTCCCCTCCGGCAGCATAAAAAAGTGAAAATGACCTTCATCAAGGCCAAAACCGGGCATCACCAGCAGCTCCATAAAGGTGGCGGGACGCACGATGGTCGCCGCCAGCGGCAGGCGGCGGATATGCCGTTCAATTTCCGCTTTGATGTCATAATGCGCTACGCCGGTGGGCGTCTCCCCCGCCGCGCTGCCGGAGCTGTACACCAGATGCTTCACCCCGCACTCGACGGCGAGATCGGCGATGGTTATCCCGTAGCGTACCTCCTGCTCATCGGTCACCGTCCCTCCCGGCGAACTGGGCTGGACGCTGAAGACGCCGTCGACCCCGGCCATTGCCGATCGCATTGCCGCCCGGTCTTCAAAGGTACCCACCACCAGCTCGGCTCCCCGTGCCGCCAGCGCGACGGCCCCGGCGGAGAAAGGATCCCTGACCAGCGCCCGAACCCGCCAGCCGCGGTGCAGCAGCGCCCGCGCCACCGAGCCGCCCTGCTGACCGGTCGCGCCAAAAACCAACACGCTTTGCGCATTATTCATCACTGTTCCCCTTATCTGCAGCCTGTTGCCCGGCCTCTCGCCAGCGATAGTCACCTTGCTTATCCTCCTCCAGCCAGCCGCAGGAAGACCCGGCAAAATGCCCGGTGAACCATTGAGCATGATGGCTGGCTCCCCACGCCATCATCTCCCGTCGCGAGGCTTCCGCCTGCCGGGGATCGCCGCAGAACGCTGAGTTCCACTGCGGATGGGCAAACTGGAGCGGGGAATGAAGGAGATCGCCGGAGAAACAGGCGTAATCATCTCCGGCGGCGAGGATCAGCGCGGCATGGTCCGGACTGTGGCCGGGGGTGGGAACAAAGGCGATCCGCCCGCCGACCCGCGGCCGGGCCGCCACATCGACGGTTTCCAGCTGGCCGGCCTCGATCACCGGCAGCAGGCTGTCGAGCCACAGCGCCCGGTAGCGTTCGCTGTTTTTCACCCGCGTCAGCTCTTTTGCCGAGCACAGGTAGCGGGCGTTGGGAAACAGCGGCACCCAGCGATCGTCCTGCCAGACGGTATTCCATCCGACATGGTCGGTATGCAGGTGGGTCAGTAGCACCAGGGTCACGTCCTCCGGGTTCACTCCCGCGGCGCGGAGATTCTCCAGATACGGCGTGTTAAGTTGATGATAGAGCGGATTGCCGCCGCGCTCCCGACCGTTGCCGGTGGCGGTATCGATAACAATCAGATCGTAGGGGGTCTGCACCACCCAGCTATGGATTGACAGCGCAATCGACTGAATAACGTTGTCCGCCTCCGCTACCGGGAACGCCTGTGGATAGAGCGCCGCCGGCTGCAGGGTCATCTCGCGCTCCGGCACTTTGAAAATCAGGCTATCGCCTGTCTGGTAAGTTTGCATCACACCCTCCGCGCGCATTGCGCTGGTTGATTTATCGGGGTGAGATTCACTATGCTGCCGGGATAACCCACATTCAAATTGATTATCATAATGAAGAAAATCATTGAAAATGATTTTAGTCGTATCGATCTGAATCTGTTGACGGTCTTGATGGTGCTGTACCGCGAAGGGAGCGTCACCCGCACCGCAGAGGTGTTGCATCTTGGCCAGCCGGCTATCAGCGGGGCGCTAAAACGCCTGCGCGAGATGTTTGACGATCCGCTGTTCGTGCGCAGCGCCAGAGGCATGCTGCCGACGCCGCGGGCGCAAGCGCTGATGACCGACCTGCAGCCGCTGATGGAAAACCTGCATTCGGCGATGTTTGGCGCCGGGGAGTTCGTCCCGGCGCGCGCACAGCAGCTTTTTCGCATCGGCCTCAGCGACTGGAGCGAACACTGGCTGATGCCCCAGTTGTTACCCGGGCTGATGCAGGAGGCGCCCGGGGTCTCACTGCAGTCGATAGCCGCCGACCCCTTCCAGGTTCGCCAGCTGCTGGAGGAGGAGCGCATTGATGTCGCGGTGTCTGTCAACAAACAGAGCCGCGGGGAGGTGGTCAGCGAGCCAGTGATGACCATGGGAGTCACCACCCTGTGGTCGCCGCAGCAGATCCCCTGTCGCGGGCCGCTGTCGGTGAGCGACTTTGTCGCCCGGGAACATGTGATGGTGGCCTATCGCGAAACCGGCCACGGTGAAATTGACCGCCAGCTCGCCAGCCAGGGACTCGCGCGGCGCGTGCGCTTTGCCACGCAGAATTTCTCCACCTTTCCCCTGCTGCTGACCACCCTGCCGCTGTTCGCCACCGTCCCGCAGGGGCTGGCGCAGCAATGGCAGGCGCAGTATGCGCTGCGCGCGGACGCTCCGCCGGTTACGTACCCGGAATTTACGCTGTGCATTTTGCGGCACAAACGGCGGGTGCAGGATCCGGCGCTGAACTGGCTGGTGGCGAAGTTAAAACAGGCCATGCACGGTCAATAACCGGGCCGATGCCCCGGCATCAGGCCTCGCTGAGCGGGGGTTGCAGAACGCGCCTGCTCCAGTCATAAAACGCGCGCACCGCTGGCGGCAGATAGCGGTTTTGCGGATAGACCAGCGACAAGGGAAGATCAGAAGCGGCCTGCTCCAGACAGGCGACCAGCGCCCCGCTCTGCAGATAAGGTTGCGCCAGATAGCTGGCGACGCGGATCAGGCCCAGCCCCTGAACGCCGGCCTGGATATAGGCATCGGTATCGTCGACCACCAGCGTCTCCTGCATACGGATCGCGCAGTCGCCGTCATTGAGAGAGAAAAGCCAGTCGATGGTCCGCCCGGTACGGTGGTTCAGGTAGCCCACCGCCCGGTGCTGGTGCAGATCGTCGATGCCCTGCGGCCGGCCGTGGGCCGCGAGCCAGGCCGGCGAGGCGAGGACCATCCAGCGGTAGCGAGCCAGAGGACGCGCCACCAGGGTGGTGGAATCTTCGATTCGCCCGGTACGGATCACGCAGTCGAATCCCTCCTGAATAATATCTTCCACGTTGTCGCTTGAGCAGAGGATCAGCTCCAGGTCGGGATACTGCTGCAAAAACTCGCCGATCCTCGGCAGAATGCAGTGGCGGGCAAGGGATTGCGGCATCCCCACTTTGAATCGCCCGGCGGGCTGAGCCGAGCGCCCGGGAAAAGAGGCTTCCATCGCCGCCATCTCGGCCAGCAACCGTTTACACTCCTCGTAGTACCGGCGCCCCTCCGCCGTCACGCTGAGCTTGCGGGTGGTGCGCTGGAGAAGCTGCGCCCCGAGCCAGGCTTCCAGCTCCTTCACCACCCGCGATACCGTGGAGCGCGGCTGCCCGAGCACCTCCGCCGCACGGGCGAAGCTGTGGGCATCCACAACCGCAACATACAACTGCATGGCATCCAGTCTGTCCATTTCGTACTCCCCCGGCAATTATTATCCCATTATCACGAACAGTCTAACCCGAAATCCTGTTCTTATCGAATGATGCCCGCCCCCCTACACTGAACCTGTAGCCAGTCAGTACAAGGCTTAACTGAGCAAGGAGTCAAAATGAAAACTGATAATCTTAATCATGAGAAAAAGGTATTGGTGCTGGGAGCAGGACAACTGGGCGCCGCCGTTCTCGATGCGCTGGTGCCTGCGGTGATCCAGCGTCAGGGCACGGTCTCGGTTATCGTCTCGCCGGCGGCCTGGGATGAAGCTGGCCAGCTGCGGTCGGCAAACCATCAGGCGCTGGCCGACGCCGGAGCCACCTTCCTCGCCGTCGACATCGCCGGTAGCGCCATGGAGACGCTGGCCGATCAGTTTCGCGGATTCACCACCGTGATTAACTGCATGGGGTTTGTCGCCGGTCCGGGGACACAGCTGAAAATTACCCGCGCGGTGCTGGCGGCCGGGGTACCCCGCTATTTTCCCTGGCAGTTTGGCGTCAATTACGATGTGGTCGGCAAAGGCAGCGGTCAGCCGGTCTGGGACGAGCAGTACGATGTCCGGACCCTGCTGCGCGCGCAGCGGGCCACGGAGTGGGTCATTGTCTCCACCGGGATGTTTACCAGCTTTCTCTTCGAACCAGACTTCGATGTAGTGAATTTATCCAACCGAACCCTTCACGCCCTTGGCAGCTGGGATACCCAGGTGACCGTCACCTCACCGGCGGATATTGGCCGCCTGACCACGGCGATTTATCTGCATCAGCCGCGGATCGTCAACGAGGTGGTGTTTGTTGCCGGCGAAACAACCTCTTACCGGCAGCTGGCAGATACCGTGGAGCGCGTAACGCAGCAGACGTTCAGCAAAGCCGTCCACACCCTGCCCGCCCTGCTGGAGCAGCTGCGGACAGACCCGGATGACGCCATGCTGCGCTATCGCGCCGCCTTCGCCCGGGGGGATGGCGTGTGGTGGCCGATGGGCGACACCTGGAATGCCCGCCACCAGCTGCCGACCCAGGACATTGCCGGCTGGCTGCAGACCGCGCGCTGATTTTCTCTCACAGGACAGAATGACGATGAACAAGTTAATTCCACTGATCGTATTGAGTTGTCTGCTGCCCCTGGCGGCAAATGCCAGAACCATCACCGCCACCGGCGATACCCTGGACCATGCGGAGAGCAAAATCCGCCAGCAGGCCGCCCGCGAGGGCGCGACTACCTATCGCATCACTGAAGCGCGGATGGGCAACAAAGTGCATATCACGGCGAAAATCGCGGACTAAACCACCGGCGTCAGGCTCAGGGATGAGCTGCCGCCTGCCCGCGCGCCAGGTCAGGCGCTCATTTTTTCCCGTCGACGATCGCGGCCCGGCGGCGCGCCGTACAGGCGAGCGTATTCCCGGGTGAACTGCGACACGCTGATATAGCCCACCTCCCCGGCAGCCTGGGCAATGCTCATCCCTTCCGCCAACATCAGGCGGCGGGCGTGGATCAGGCGTAACTGCTTCTGAAATTGCAGCGGCGACAGCGTGGTCATGGCGCGGAAATGACGGTGAAAGACAGAGACGCTCATCCCGGCGGCGTCGGCCAGGGCGTCGACGCTGACTGGCTGCATAAAATCCCGGCGCAGCATCACCACCGCCCGGCGGATCCGCGCTGAATGGCTGTCTACGGCGCCCAGCGCCCGAATGGCCGGCCCATGGACACTCTGCAACAGCCAGTAATGCAGCTCCCGCCGCAGACCTTCCCCCAGCACCGCCAGCGCCCCCGGTTGATCAAACAGCCTTGCCAGCCGGTAAGCGGCATCCGTCACATCGGCGTTCATCGGTTCGATACCAACGCGGGGCGCCTCATCCGGCCCTGACGGCCCGGCCTCCTGCAGCTCGCGCAGGATAGCCAGGTCCAGCTCCAGCACCAGCGCGTAATAGGGAAAACGCTGACTGGCCTCGGTGATCTGGCTGGTGGTGGGGACATCCGCGGCAATCACCATCGCCTCGCCCGGGCCATAGTCAAAGCTCGCCAGACCGGTGGTCACGCTCTTGCGCCCCTGGAGCAGCATGGCCACCAGCGGCCTGGCGATAGCCGCCTGTAGATCGCCAGGATGCAGGGCCCGCACCAGGGTGATGCCGGGAACCGGGGTAACCGCCACCCCGCTGCTATCGACATGAGCATCGGCAAACCGGCGGCAGAGATCGAACAGGGCGTCGCGCATAAGTTCCTTTCAGGCAAGTTTTAAAGCCTGAGTATGCGCTATTTCCCGGCAAAAGGGAGTGAACGGAGAGAAATGGGCAAAAAATAACAAGGATTGGGCAACCCGGCCCGGTGAGCCTCTCCTATTGTAAGGACTCCACATACCAGAGAGGACCGAACATGACTAAGATTGCACTTATTACCGGCGCCAACCGCGGCCTTGGCCGTCAGACTGCACTGGATATCGCCCGCCAGGGTGGGGATGTCATCGTCACCTGCCGCGGCAATCTCGAACAGACGGAAGAGGTGGTCGCCGACATCCGCGCCCTGGGGCGCAAGGCCATCGCCCTGCCGCTGGATATGGCGCAAACCGCCAGCTTCCCGGCCTTCGCCGACAGCCTCGGCAGCGCGCTGGCCAGCGTCTGGGGGCGGGGTACCTTCGACCATCTGATCAATAACGCAGGGCACGGCGAATTCGCCCCGCTGGCCGAAACGCGCGAAGCGCAGTTCGACGGGCTGTTTAACGTCCACGTTAAGGGGGTATTTTTCCTCGTACAAACCCTGCTGCCGCTGCTGGCAGACGGCGGACGGATCGTTAACTTCTCCTCCGGGCTGACCCGCGTCTCCTATCCTGGCTTCTCCGCCTACGCTGCGGCCAAAGCGGCCGTGGAGATGCTGAGCGTGTACATGGCCCGCGAGCTGGGCGGGCGCGGCATCACCGTCAATACCATCGCCCCCGGGGCTATCGCCACCGATTTTGGCGGCGGGCTGGTGCGGGACGACGCGGGGGTTAACGCGCAGTTTGCCGCCATGACGGCGCTGGGACGGGTGGGCGTTCCCGAGGATATTGGGCCGATGATCGCCAGCCTGCTGCGCGACGATAACCGCTGGGTGACCGCCCAGCGGATCGAGGTGTCGGGCGGACAAACCATCTGACGACTCAGGCTGGCAGGATGTGCTCCAGCGCCAGGCCTGCCAGCCGCACGGTCTCCAGGAGACGCGGCAGACTATCCCCTTCCCGCGCTTTCGCCGACAGGCCAAGCATCAGCGTATCCATATAGTCAGTCACCCGCAGCGCGTCCTGCGGGCGATGACGGGCGACATACTGCTGGATTTTGGCTCTTGCCGCAGCATGCCATTCGCCTGCCGCCACCCGGGCATCAGCATCCTGACAATGTACCCCCTCCAGCACCAGGCAGCCAGCGGCGGTCGGATCGGCCACATAGCGGCGAGCCGCCTCCTGTAGCACGGCGATGAGCGACGCCGCCACCGGCTGGTCGTCTCGCAGCAGGGCATCAATGGGAATGGCCCCGGTCTGGCTGTAGCGCTGCAGGACGCGGGTATACAGCCCGAGCTTGCTGCCAAAAGCGGCATAAAAGCTTGGGGGGTTGATGCCGAAAGCCTGGGTCAGATCGGCCACGCTCACCGCGTCGTAGCCTCGCGCGTGGAAGAGGCGTTGCGCCGTTGCAATGGCCTGTTCCGCATCAAACTGGCGGGGACGCCCCGGAGTACGTCCTGGTTTTGTAGTAGTCACTATATTAATCCTTGACAGCCTGTTTTGCCGCAGCATATTGTAATCATCACTACAATATCATGAGGTACGGGATATGACAGCATTTCACAACAAATCAGTGCTGGTTTTAGGCGGGAGTCGGGGAATTGGCGCGGCGATTGTCAGGCGTTTTGTCGCCGATGGCGCATCGGTGGTGTTTAGCTATTCCGGTTCGCCGGAAGCGGCCGAGCGGCTGGCGGCGGAGACCGGCAGCACGGCGGTGCAGGCGGATAGCGCCGATCGTGATGCGGTGATAAGCCTGGTCCGCGACAGCGGCCCGCTGGACGTGTTAGTGGTCAATGCCGGGATCGCCATTTTCGGCGATGCCCTCGAGCAGGACAGCGATGCCATCGATCGCCTGTTCCGCATCAATATTCATGCCCCCTACCATGCCTCCGTGGAAGCGGCGCGCCGCATGCCGGAAGGCGGGCGCATTATTGTCATCGGTTCGGTCAATGGCGATCGCATGCCGGTGCCGGGAATGGCGGCCTATGCGGTCAGCAAATCGGCCCTGCAGGGGCTGGCGCGTGGCCTGGCGCGGGATTTTGGCCCGCGCGGCATCACGGTCAACGTCGTCCAGCCCGGCCCTGTTGATACCGACGCCAACCCGGAGAACGGTCCGATGAAAGAGCTGATGCACAGCTTTATGGCCATTAAGCGCCACGGCCGCCCGGAAGAGGTGGCGGGAATGGTGGCGTGGCTGGCCGGTCCGGAGGCGTCGTTTGTCACGGGCGCCATGCACACCATCGACGGCGCGTTTGGCGCCTGATATCCCCGGGCGGCGATGCGCGCTTTGCACCGCCGCCGCGGGAACGTCATCGCCTGTCAGGGATCTTCAGGCCAGGCTGTCGACCGCCATAAAAAAGCGATCTTCGGTAAGCATAAGCCGCGCTTGCGGGGACTGGTGCGCCTTGCGGATCATCCAGCCATCCTCCGGGGCCAGGCTAAGATAAAACACCTCCCGGGAGCCCGTACCGCCGGGGGTCTCGAGACTCAGCGTCACGATCCCCTTTTCCACACCATCCAACAGCTGCTGCGGCACGATATTGACGCTGCGCTCGCCGTTTTGCAGACGAATGGCCGGGATATCGTAGCGGCAGATGCCGTTGTTGAGGCTGTAGCCAAGGGTACTCAGGTCGTGGAGATGGCGGGTCGACATCACCACCTCAATACCGGTTCCATCAAACCACTGACTTATCTGCTGAGCCAGCGCCGCCATCTGCTGACGAAACCTGGCGATATCCGCGGCGACCGACCCGTCGAGGGCCGCTGTCCGTCGCGGATTTTGCTGTTGCTGCAGTTTCTTAAAAAAACGTTCCCTCGCTGTCACGTTATCTCCCTGTGCTGTGATGAAACCGGTTGGGCTGGATGAAGATGGTTATCGCCCGTTCGCTGGTTACGAAGATTGAGGGCGAACTGGCGCGATGGCCCCGCCGCAAATGTTTGTTTTCGACGTTACTTCGCCGCTTCAGGCCTGAGCCGTAGCTGGTTGCGTTCGGCGGTGAAAATGCGCGGCTTGTCCGGATCCAATTCCTCACGCCCCAGCACCTGCTTCCAGGTATTTCTTTCGGTGTCCGGATGGCGGAACAGGCCGACAACCGCCACGAACGTCGCCTCCGCTTCCAGCGGCATATTCAGACTGGCATCCCCTCCGGGACCGATCACCACATCACGACTGGCGAGGAGATCGGCGGCGAGCAGAATATCCCCCTCCTCCAGCAGCTGCTGGTAAACCAGCCGGTCAAAGGTCTGGCGATCTTTAAGCTGATAGATGCGCACCACCACCGGTTCAGAGAGCGAGTGATTCTCTCTGGCATCGGTGTTGAGCGCTTCACGCGCGGTAAAGTCCAGATGCAGCGTAGTAATTTTCTTATAAAAAACGGCGTTGAAGGCAGTTTTGGTCCCCTCCGAGACGCGCTGAGTGAGCCCGCACCCGCTCAGACAAAGTGCAAGCAGGGGCAGCAGGCAGGCGGTTTTAGTCAAACTTGTACGTAACACGTCGGTTTCCTTGTAGAAAGGTGGCAGGCTGCAGGCCCGTATAGGTACCCAGCTCGGTGGTAAAGGTCTGAGGAATATCGTCCTGACTCTCGCCCTCCCCCACACCCAGCACGCCGTTCATACCGAGCCAGAACGGCTCGTCCCCCAGCGACGGGACAGCCAGCAGTCGGGTCGGCGCGGTCAGGGTGATGTTGGCCCGGAATCGCCAGCCGAGGTATACCCGCAGCAGGATGAGAAAGTCCCGAAACAGCGGGCCGTCAGGCTTCCAACCCTGCGCCTCCGCGGGATTGTCGGTGGTAAGGGCGACGAGGAGCTGGCTGCTGGCATCCATCGCTTCGTCACCCAGCGGCGTGTTGCCGTCCAGTAAGAAGTCGTCATCGCCGTAAAACCCCAGCGGCTGACTGATCGCCACCGGACGCAGGCTGTACGGGCTCACCCTGACGGTGGTCTCCGGGGCCAGCAGGGTGACCAGCGCCTGGATCCCCTGCTGGGTTTTGCCAGGCTGCCGCAGCACGCCAGTTAGCGCCAGAAAGCGCGACGCCGGCGAAGCGATATGCTGCGTCGTGCCGGGGATGCCCAACCCCGCCAGGCCCAGCAGCGACTGCGAGAGACGATCGGTGCCGCCAGGCTCAAAGGTGGCGGGCCAGGAGTATTTCCGCCAGATGCGGTAAAACTGCGTCATGATCCGGTGGCTGAAGATATCCAGTAAGCCCTGCAGCGCTTCATGCCCTTCCCTGCGCTGGGCGATATCATCGAGATATGCCGTCGGGAGCGGCGAATCGACACCGTACAACCCCATAAAGGTGGTGCGAATGACCGGCGGCCTGCTGTCATCGGCCTCATCGTATTCCACGGCTTTCAGTTCGCTGGCGGGAAATCCCATTCCCGGATGCGGGTAAAAACGCACCGGATCGTCAGCCGGATGGCTGGTTCCCCCCATCAGCGGTTGGCCGGGACGTCGCTTTTCCAGAAGCTGGCAGAAGCGGTAAAAATTGATCCGCGGCAGGTCGGCCTCCAGCCGTGGGGTCAGCCGGGAATGCGGCGGCTGTGCTTCTCTTCCCATTCCAGTCGTTCTCCGGTTGGTTGCAAAATGAAAATCAGGCGGTTGAACAAGTAGATGTCGGTGTAGAGCGCAAAGAAGCGGCTAAGCATCTCGCCAAACAGGCATATGTCGCCTCGTCCGGCAAAGCCGTGACTGTCGAGGGTGACTTCAATCTGCACGCCACGCACCAGATGGCCCTGTGCAAAGCGCTCTGTCGCGCGGTGATTCACGTCGAGGATGGCTTCCAGACGCCGACGATTCATCTCGCTGTCGGTCCATTCATACAGCGCCAGGGTGCCGCGCAGGACTTCAGCGTTGTCCATCAGGGAAAGAAAACTGCTGCCCAGATGGCTCAGCACCCGCCAGTGAAAGCGGTCCTGGGCCGGGGGGTAGCACGGCAGCGTTGGTGCGCAGAGGTTACGCACCGCGACGCTGGCGGAAGTGGTTTTCATCACCGTATCGAGCACGGTGCTCTGCAGCGCACGACGCGGCAGCTGGCCGTTGGTTCCGGTGAGGGTCAGCGACAGGCTTTCGTCTTCCGGTACGGTATGATTGTCAAAGGCTTCCCCGCCGACGATAAGCCAGGTGTTGTACAGCCCGGAGGGGCCACGGCGCACCCGGGTATGATAGTAATAGTCCGCCGCGTCATGACGCATCATGCCGCCTTTGTGGCGAAAACTTGAGAACGGCGCGTAAACCTGCTGGTGCGAGGAGATCACGGAATCGACGGTGTAAATTTCGGTGTGGCCGTCCTGCACGCGCATCGGGCGCAGCGGGTATTCGGTCTGCAGGGAATTGATGGTCAGCGGATCGGACTCCAGCGGAAACAGGTTGATCACTGGCACGCAGTGCAGGCGCAGCTGCTTTTCGCTGAAGCGGAAGTCATGTTCCCAGCGTTCCGCCAGCACGACGTCGATTTCAAACCACGCCAGTCCGGCCGGAAAAGCCACCGTCTCCAGCCCGCGCAGATCGATGAACATGAACTTTTCGCGGAAGGTAAAATACTCCAGCAGCAGCTGGTAACCGCGAAAACTGCGGCCATCTTCAGGCCAGAGGCTGTCCTCCTCGCCAAATCCCAGCGCGCTGAAATACCCGTCCAGCGGCCTTCTGTCCACCTCATCGGACATGCGCAGCCACATCCGGGCCACATTGAGGGTAAAGGCCTCGTGAATGGCGCAGGCCAGCGGCGCATCGGCGTTACAGTAGAGCGGGATATGACTGAGATCGACCCGGCTCCAGTCCGTCAGCTGGCTGCAGTTAAAGCGCAGCGTGATCACCGACCGGCCATCCGTATCGGTGGCCAGCCGGGCTAGCTCAAGGGATAACGGCTGCAGAGCGATCGCTTTGGTGGTGGTGTACCGGCAGCGCGTGCCCTTTTCACCGATCGGCCGGGAAAGCACTTCAAAGCCTTTGACCATCGTCATCGGCTCTTTCATTTCCGGCCAGTCGGGGGTGAATTCCACGACCGACATCGAGGGAATGGTACGTAAATAATGGGGCCACAGCAGACTGACCACGCCTTCGGTCAGCTCAGGCAGATCGTCATCGAGTTTCTCGCGCATGCGGCCCATCAGGAAGGCAAAACCTTCAAACAGACGCTCGACAAAGGGGTCGCGAGCGCCCGCTTTGTCGAGATTGAGCATTGCCGCCTGCTCAGGATGAGCACGGGCAAACTCTTCACCCGCTTCCAGCAAGTAGCGCATTTCAGCGTCGTAATAACGCAGGGTTAAATCGTCCATAAATCACCAGAATGAGTAATAGCTTTCAGATATGCAGAAAACCGCAGGTGCAGGGAGTGCAATGTGAATGATGCGTGAATTATGCGCACAGCACCGCAGCGCGAGCGGGATCCAGAGCGATAAGCCCGGCAAGCAATGACTCCATTTCTGGCAGCAAGCGATTTTTTTCTGCCTCACTGCGCCCGGCCTTGCCTCTGAGCAGCCGGAGTCGGCGGGCTTTGACCTCAAAGATAAGCTCCGGCTTCCATTGTTCGAGCGTCATTTCCCGGGCGCGGCTGTCGAGTTCCGCCAGCAGATGCAGCGCCATTTCATTTTTTCCGTACTGCTCGCTGACCCGCGCCATCAATAAGCGCATCAGCCACCGATTGCGGCTGGTGGTATAGCCCGGCTGCGCCTGTAACCAGTTCAGCGCCGACTCAATACCTTCATCGTCCGCGCGGGTGAGCACTTCTGGCTCCAGCGACAGCACCTCATCAGCGCTGGTCGCCGCCATTACCGGCTCATCTTGCCATCCGGCCATCTCATCCAGGACACATTCGTTAAGCCAGTTGAGCGTCACTTCATCGGCGAATGGCGTACCATCGTTAAACGCCAGGGTTTCCAGCCCCGGCAGACGAGCCAGTAGCCCTTTCATATCCCGGCACAGGATATCGGCACGTACACTGTCAGCATCCAGTTTCAGCAGCGCCTGCCAGGCGTACCACTGCACATCCAGCCACAGATGGTTGACGCCTTGCGCCAACAGCGTGTCCGTATGCTCCAGCAGTTCCGACCAGCTTTTCTGTAAATACAACCGTTTAAGATGGGCTTTACTCTCAGGCTTGGGAGGCAATAGCCGGGTCCGGCCGGAGGCATCCAGCGGCGGTAACTCCGTTAACGTATCCCAACGCACACTCTTCATCAGATGATGACCTGCCAGCCATCCGCCGGGACACTCGCGCAGATATTTCGCCAGCACCTTAGCCTGATCGAGCAAATCACGACCTGACGTGACGGTATGCATTACCGGCGCGGTGTCCGCATGTTGGGGTAGCAGATCGTGTTCTTCGCGGCTGGTCTGCGGCACCAGACTGTGGGCTCCGCCGCTTTGCACCAGGCGGTTCTCCAGTATCTGATATAGCCCGGAAAGATCGGGGCGAGATGCTTCAGCCAAGCCGGAAAAAGTGGCTTCCGCCAGCAATAACGCCCCGATAATGACCTGCATAGTGGTCATGTCGACTTCCGGATAAAGAGACAGACTGTCTGACATCCGGCGACTGCCAAGCCATTCCAGCGCCGATTTACAGCTACGTTCACGCTGGGGATGGAGCATAGCCTCAAACCGCTCAAGCATTGCCGCCAGCAGCGTAACGCCCTCCGCCAGACCGCTCTCGCCTTCCCGCTGCAGACGCGCCCACACGTAAAAGGTGATCACGCGCAGATCCTTGCAGGTCTGAGTCAGCAGTTTTTCTGCCAACTGGCAAATCAGTACGGTATCGACACCGGAGATCTTATTGACCTCCTCGCGGATACGCTGAAAATCATCGTCATAGCCCGGATCGCTCCCGGTGGGCTGGCTATCACTGATTGGCGAAAGCCAGGACTGCCACTGCGCCTGACGTGACCGGGCCTGCTGGCGCAGTACGCTTTCATCCAACTGACTGGCGGCAACCAAATTTTGTAAAATGCTCATTATTCCATCTCATCCATGTCACTATTCCCTACCCCCGTCGTCAGGGCCTGTGCGCTCTCAGCCGCATCGACAGTGAAAATCTGATCCGGCAGGGTCAATCCGCGCAGCGCCAGAAGCGCCAGCGGGCCACTCCCAAGCTGGGAGCGCAATACCCACTGCAGGGTGCGGCCATCCGGAGCGGAGAAGCTCATCATCCACTGGCTGCGATCCAGCGGATGGCGTTTACCCTGCTCCAGCCAGCGAATAAAGCCCCAGGTACCGCTGTAGTCACCGAACAGACGCGTGCCCGCATTGACGGTGGTCCAGGTCAGCAGAGTGCCGGGTTTATACGTCTCCCCCGGCCAGCGGAAAGTCTGCCAGTCGGCCATCTGATTGAAATAGCGCAGCTTTTGGCCGTCTATCGTCAGCTGTGTCTCGACAACCTCCGGGGCAGGCCTGGCCTGTAACTCAAAGCTGATCCCCTGGCTGCCGTCGGTGAAAAGAATGTCGGACAGCTGGCTTAGCTGGTCGATCGCGCGCAGAAAGGCCGGATTAAAGACCAGGCCGTGACTGTTGACCTTATCCGGCACCCACTGACTACCTTCTTTATGCAGGACACCGTTCAGCTCCGTCGTGAGAAAACGTTCGATTCGCCCGCTGTCTTTGCGCACAAACTCAGCCAGCATCGGCAGGGAGGCGTCGCTTTTGCTGGCGGCAAACGGAAAGCGTCCGTCAAAGGCGGTGTGCCAGTTGGCGACCACCGAGCGGCGCCATTTATCATTCAGACTGGCCGCCGACGGCAGAAGCACGGTTTCCCAGGCCTGAGTCAGCGGCTGCACAAACAGAGTATTACCGAAGCCACTCCACTCTTCGCCAAGGCTTGCCGAAATCAGGCTACCGTACTGTTGCGTGTCGGTCAGGTCGACGCTTTTCCCCTGGAAGACGGTCTGCGCCAGGGTCTGCATCATCACCTGCGGATCGGAAGCATTCGCAACCTGCTGCAGGCGCAGGCGCACGCGGGTGATACGGGTCAGATAGGTTTGCAGGCTCAGGGTGCTATCGGCCGACATGACGTTGCTGCCCGTGTTTTTCCCCATCAGCTGGAGCAGTGGGCCGAACGTGTCATCCAGAGGCCCCTGCGGGCCGGCTGCAGACTGGTCGATGACCGGCTTGTCTTTCCCGCCCACCAGATCTTTGGCCGATTTAATAAGGCTGTCCGACAGCCCCTCCCTTTGTTGCCCCGCCTGCCCCTGCCAGGCAAGGGTATTCATCAGGGCAATCAGCGGCGACTGGCGGACATCGCTAATCAGCGTGAGCTGGTCGGTAACATCGGCGATATTGGTCGCCGGATTAAGTCGCAGACTGTTGAGAAAATTCAGCCAGCTGCCGGCGAAATCGGTGAAGTAGCGTCGGGTCAGACGCGCTTTCAGCGCCTCCGGCGACAGGTCTGTCGACATCGTTTTGCGCGAATCGCTCAGCACCCAGTCGATTTCCTCCCGGCGCGAGCTGGCTGCCTTATCAATGGCCTGCTGAATGCCGCCTTCCCATGCCTGGCGGGTAAACATCCCCGGGACCACTTCATCGGTGGTAAACAGGCGGCGCGCATCGGTGCCACTGGTCATGTCTTCCAGCGATACATCGGCAAAATTACGACGCACGGATTTGAGCATGTTCTCATATAAGGTGCTTTCGGCATTGCGGCGACCTAGCTGCTGCAACAGAACCTGACGGCTCTGACTCACCCGTTGCGCATCCGGGATGATCTTCCACTCTGGCCGCTCGGGCAGCAGGGAGAGATAAAAGGCCCACAAATCCGGCGCCAGACTTTGCCACAGACCGGTCGAGATCCCCATTCGCGTCGGCTGGACCGCTTTCATGGTCTGCGCGAAAAATGCGCCATCGGCTTTATCCGGACGAGCCATCATCAGCCAGGCTTTCAGCTGGTCATAGCCCGGTTTCGCCAGCTGGGCTCGTTGGTCGCTATTGGGGGCGGAGTTGACCAGCGCGCTGAGCGCCTGCTGCAACGCGGCATTGGCCGGGTCACGTATCAGGCGATGATTTGCCACACCGTACCAGGGCAGGACGGCGTTTAATAGCTGCTGATGATGGTCCAGACCAAAGCGCCGATACCAGGGCGCCCCCTTCTGCCCATCGTGCACGAGACGGCCGGCCTCATTGCGCAGGGCATGGAGGGCCGTCAGTTGATAGTCAGAAACGGAGGGGTGGGCCACCAGGTCGCGGGCTTTTCCCGCTACCGAAGCAATCTGACTGTAATTGAGGGCAAAGGAGAGCAGCAGTCCCGCCGCCCACAGGCCGAGGATGGCCAGCAGACCGCACGCCAGGCCCCGCTCCCACGCCATTCCCACGTGATGCCCGCGTAAACGGCGGCAGTCATCGACGATCCCTTGCCAGGTCGCGGGCAGCGTCAGGAGATGAGGCTGGCCCGCAGGCGAGGTATCCGCCTCCTGATACGGATCTACGGTACGAGGCTCTGGCAGGCTAAACATCAGGCCTCGCAGCGCAAGCCGCTGCCGCGAGGCGGTCAGCCACGGCGCCAGCTGCCAGCGCCATTGCGCGATCCCCCCGTCGATAAGCTGCTGTCCCAGACGCAGCAGAAAGTCGTGGCGGGTCTCCTCCGCGATCTGGCGCATCCCCTGCTCCCGCAGCGTGGGCAGCATCTGCGCAAGCTGACGGGCGACATCGTCCTCAGTGGCGCGCAACGGGAAGCTAACCCCTACCGCCTGCACCGCGCGGTCAGCCTGCGGCCACTCACTGTCGCACAGTTTCCACAGCCAGACCGGGGCGGCATAGCGCAGCAGTTCGCTGATTTTTTCCAGCCCGCGCAGGTCGCTCTCGCTTATCTGCGGCGTCAGGGTCAGAGACGACGGCATCACCCGCACAATCCCGTCCAGAGGACGGCCACGGCGCAGCTTGCGCAGCGCGGCGTATTTTTCTTGGTCGGGCTCTGTGATCAGGTTACCGCCGTAAATCAGCACAGTGCGGTTACCTTCAAGCCACTGCTGCTGACGCAGACCAGGCGCCAGTTGTTCGATTGCTGCATCGTCCCCGGTAACCAGCAGCAGGCGGACTTTGCGGCGCCAGCGCAGGCGGTAACGTGCGTGAAGGTGCTTTTTCAGCGGGGCATAAAGGGCTTCGCGCCCGGCGGGCCTGGTGGGTTGCCGCACAGGCGCTGCTGAAGGCTTAACCTTATCTTTTATCAGCAGTCGAAAGGCCATAAACCCCAGTACCAGCAGGCTGAGTGCCATCCCCCAGATAATAAAGCCCGTGGCGATAAGCGGGCGCAGCGTTTCCCACTGCGTGGCACGATCCATCGCCCACAGCCACCATGCCAGCCCGCCCAGGAGCACCAGAAGCGTGACCGCAGCAATACAGACGATAACCGTAGCCGCCACAGAGATAGCGGCAGGTTTATTGACGTTGTCCATCAGGTTTTACAATTCCAATTGCGAGGGTATTCAAGGGATCGCGGGCTAGCCAGCCACACGGTTGTTGGTAGTGCGCGGCGTAGATCGCCGCCAGCGACAGAACGGTCAAGCCTTCCATCTCGCCGATGTCTCCCCAACAGGCATCCTGGCGATACAGGTTAATATCCCAACCGCTGTGCGCCAGCGCTTCCAGTCCCTGCTGAAAAAACAGCGCACAGGCTTCCGGGGGGCCGCTCAGTTCGTTCTGCTCCAGCACACGAGCGGCTACAGCAGTCAGGGCCTCCCCTTTTTCTGCGCAATAGGTTTCCCCCCTGGTCAGGTGCACCGGACCGTCCCGTCCGGCGAGCCACAGTACCGCAGACTCTCCGGCGGGTTGCACCGCCCCCGTCCGGGCGACAACCACCTGACATCCGGCGATAAGCACAGTGTCATCGGGGTCAGCTTCCGCCAGAGTGTGTGCTATCTCCGCGAGGCTGGCCTCCCCACGCCAGGCATACGGGCGTGAGGGTAGTGTCATCTGCGCAACAGTGAGGGTCATCTGTGCACGAAACGCCTGCCAGGCGAGCTCCGTTCCCTGCCAGTAGCAACGCAGCGGCGGCGTAAGCGTTCTTTCACTGCGCTGTCGTTGCCATTCCATCACCAGTAGTTCCGCCAGCCGTTTTTCGCGGGCGATAGCCTCAGAAACTGAAAGGTATGGCGCTCGCAGCGCCCTGCCGCCGCCCTCGTTCTCTTCCTCTGGCGGACGCTGGTGACGGCTTAGCACCCGCAGCCAGTCAGTGGTCGTTTTGCCCATGGGCCCCAGCAACAGACCTTCCTGTAACCCGATCGGCTGCCGATGCTCCGCCCACCATTGCTGTTGTTCGTATGCTACCAGTTGGTCATAGAACCTGGCGTTATGCACGCTCATGCGGTAGTACAGCAGCCGGATCAACCAGCCGGTACCCGCCAGCACCAGAGCCAACAGGATCCCGGTGGCGGCCAGGGCGCTTTTTCCTTCTGCCGAGGGAAGTAAAGCGCTGACCCCGCCGCTAAGCAGGACCAGCAGGGCCGAAGCCGATAGCCACCTGGCCGTACCAGGCGGTCGCGCGTCTCCGTACGGGGGATACTCCGGTACCGGCCTCACTGATCAACCCCGCAGTCTGGGTTAGAGCTGACCAGCGTGCAGCCGCAGGCGCAGCGATGACCGTGCAGCGCAACCGGCTGGCCATCAATCGTGGTTCGTGCGCTGCCTTCAGCAATGGTCGTCATACCGTGTTTGTTACACTTGACCGGGTCGCCCTTGCAGGCGAATCCCAGACCAAAACACTGATAATGCCCCATCAGCACCCTGCCCCCATACTCCCGCAGGGTATCGCCTTTGCGAATGACTTTATTCATCGGATCCTCCTTATCCGCGTTCAGACCGTTGTCGTCAGAACGTCCTCCAGCCAGCTGGCCGGCAGCGCGGCTTGCCCCCGCGCCAGCTGCTCTTCCGCTTTCCGCGCCTTTTGCTGTGCGACAACGGTTCCCGGCTCGTGGGTAAATGCCCGCAGCTGCGCCCCTCCGGGCAGCTCCGGCAGCGCTTCCCCGGTTATCTTGTCCAGCACCGCCACCTCCAGCGAGCGCACGGCGCCTGTCGCGGCCAGCCCGGCCAGCTTGCCGGTCAGGCGCTTTTGCCGGAAACT